>DASRUS010000163.1:0-6690 GCA_035687825.1 Myxococcota bacterium
CTCGAGGAGCACGGCCTGTGGGGCGACCCCGCCCGCGTGGCCGAAGGCATCGAGCGCCACCGCGCGCTCGGCTGCACGCACTTCGTGATCGAGTTCTTCGGGCGCGACACGAGGGAGCCGGCGCGGCTCTTCGCGACGCAGGTGATGCCGCAGTTCCGGAAGGGCTGAGGTTCGGATCGTCGGACCTGCGTTCCCCAAGGGGACCTTCGATTCCGAAATCTGCCAGTCGCGGCTGCGGGGTGCAAACCTCGGAGGCGGTCGAAACCGGTCGAAACCGCTCGAAACGCCGTCTCGTCCCCGATCGGCATGGCACGGGCATTGCTCTAGCTGAAGCGTGGGAGGGCAGGCACAACAAATGATCCGCCTCACCCTGGCACTCTCGCTCTTCCTGGCCATCACGGCCGTCCTCTGACCGGGCGGCCAGCCGGGACACCCCCGTTCGCGGCGGCGCGAAGATGAGGGGGAGCGTCACGGCTGATATGGTTCTCCGGATGCGCCGGGGCCTCTCCACCATCGCCTCCGTGGGCCTCCTCGCCGGGATCCTCGGGCTGCCGGCCCCGTCGGCCGCCGAGCCGGAGCTCACCTGCAAGGTGATCCCCGATCTGGTGGGGCAGTTCCTGCGCCGCCACGTCGCCCAACGCCGGCTGACGGACGAGGTCCGCGCCCGGACCGCCCAGGTCTACCTGGAGCGCATCGACCCCTCGAAGACGCTGCTGCTCCAGGGCGAGGCCGAGGCGTTCGCGCGCGAGATCCCCGCGGTCTTCGACGACGCGGTCTCGGGCGACTGCCACCGGCTCACCGAGATCCACGCGACGCTGGTGGAGCGCTACGGCCGCTTCGAGCAGGACGTGCGCTCCGTGGTGTCGGCCGAAGGGTTCGCGGTGGATCCCGAGGCCGAGCTCGTGATCGATCCCGACGAGCGGGGCCGCCCGAAGACGCCGCAGGAGCAGAAGGAGCTCCTGCGCCGCCAGATCGACTTCCAGCTCGCGAACTATCTGAGCACGGGGACGAAGCTCCCCGAGGCTCGCGAGCGTCTCGTGCACCGCTACGAGCTCTTCACGAAGCACGCGCGCGAGCTCGAGCCCGAGGAGCTCTACGCCACCTTCCTCGACGCGTTCGCTTCGGCCCTCGACCCGCACTCGAGCTACTTCTCCGCCGACGCAAACGAGGATTTCAAGATCGCGATGAGCCTCTCCCTGGAAGGGATCGGGGTCGCACTCTCGTCCCGGGACGGCTACTCGCTCGTGGAGCGCGTGCTGCCGGGAGGCGCCGCGGACCGCCAGGGAAGCCTCCGCCCCAACGACCGCATCGTCGCCGTGGCGCAGGCCGAAGGCCCCTGGGTGGACGTGATCGACATGCCGCTGCGCGACGTGGTGCGGCGGATCCGGGGCAAGCGCGGCACGCCCGTCCGGCTCAGCGTGCTGCGCGACGGCGAGCCGGCCGAGCGCTTCGACGTCACGATCGTGCGCGACACGATCGACCTCGAGGAGCAGGCCGCGAGCCTGCGCTTCGAGACGCTCCCCGGCAAGGACGGCCCCAGGAAGCTCGGCGTGCTCGAGCTCACTTCCTTCTACGGCGACAAGGATCCGACGAAGCGGCAGTGCGCCGACGACGTGGCGCGCCTGCTCGAGCAGGCCCGGCGGGAGAAGGCCGATGGGCTCGTCGTCGACCTCTCGCGCAACGGCGGGGGGCTCCTCGACTACGCCGTCGAGATCTCGGGCTACTTCATCCGCAAGGGCCCGATCGTGGCGGTGCGCGACCGCAGCGGCCCGCTCCAGGTGCTCGAGGATCCGGGCGACGACGTGCGCTGGTCGGGCCCCGTCGTGGTGCTCGTCTCGCGCGCGAGCGCGTCCGCCTCGGAGATCCTGGCGGGGGCGCTCAAGGACTACGGGCGCGCCGTGATCGTGGGCGACGATCACACCTTCGGGAAGGGCACCGTGCAGACCGTCGTGGAGCTGCCGGGGCGGCTCGGCGCGCTCAAGATGACGACGGCGCTCTTCTTCCGGCCGGGCGGCCTCTCGACCCAGCGTTCGGGCGTGGCGAGCGACATCGTGATCCCCTCCCTCTTCAACACCGATCGCTTCGGGGAGGCCTCCGAGACCAACGCCCTCGCGAACGAGCAGGTCCGCCCCTTCGTGGACGGCCACGCGAGCGCGCCGAACTCGAGCACGCCGTGGAGCCCGGTGGACGCGCCCATCCTGACGAAGCTCGCCGAGCGCTCACAGTCGCGCGTGGAGGAGAGCGAGGCGTTCCAGACGATCCAACGCGAGCTCGCCGAGGACGCGAGCCGCGGCGGCGTGGTGCGCGTCGCGGAGATCCTGAAGGACGCGTCGACCTCCGTCGCCCGGGCCTCCACGCCCGGCGCCGCCGTGGAGGGGCAGCTCGCCTCGGCGGGCACGACCGAGGCCTCGGGCGCCGCGCCCGGCGAGGACGAGAAGCCGACGCCGCAGGTCGAGGAGGCGATCCGCATCCTCGGCGACCTGGTCGCCCTCCAGCGCCCCGCCCCGTGAGCGGCGCCGCGCGCACCCCGTGCGCGGCGCGAGCCTGAAGCCTCTCTTCGAAGCGGTGCGGGGGTCGGCCTCGCGCCGGGCCTGGTCGCGGGGCGTCGAGCTGGTGCGCGCGGGCGCGGTGAGCGCGGCGCCCGGCCGCGGGAGCGAGGTCCTCGCGCGCGTCGTGACACCGGGCCGTGTCGTGGCGGCGAGCGTGGCGCTGCGGCCCGATCAGGCGCTCTGGGACTGCGACTGCCGGGGCCAGGAGGATCCCTGCGAGCACGTGGCGGCCGCGGTGATCGCCCTGCGCCGCGCCCTCGAGTCGGGAGAGGATCTCCCGAGCGGACCCGCCGCGGGCGGCACGCTCGGCTACCGCCTGCGCCGCGCCGCCGGCGGGCTCCACTTCGAGCGCGTCGTGGCGGGGCCCGACGGCGAGGTGGAGCTGCGGAGCACGCTCACCGCCCTGGCCGACCGTCGGGTCCCCGGACCCCGCTGCGCCGCGAGCGAGGCGGACGTCGAGGTGGAGCGCGCGCTCGGCCCGACGCTGCGCGGCGTGCTGGGACCGGGCCTCTTCCGGCGCCTGCTCGCGCCGCTCTCGCGCTGCGAGGACGTGCGCCTCGACGGAGTGCGCGTGCGCGCAGACCCCGAGCCCCTGCGCCCCAGCGTGCGCGTGGACGACTGCGCGGAGGGCTTCCGGCTCACGCTCTGCCTCGGCCCGGCCGCGAGCGAGCGGCTGGCGGAGGGGATCGTGCTCTGCGAGGGAGCGCTCCGACCCCTCGGCGCGAGCGGTCTCACGGGACGCGAGCTCATGGATTACGAGCGCGGCCTCGTGCTGCCCTTCGACGAGGTCGGGCGCCTCGCGACGGAGATCCTCCCGGATCTGCGCGAGCGGGCCGCCGTGGAGGTGCGGAGCGCGCGGCTTCCCACGGCCCGCCGCGAGCCGCCGCGGCTCCGGATCGCGGTCGAGCGCGAGGGCGATGCGCTCTCGGTGCTCGCGACCCTCGTCTACGGCGATCCGGTCTGCGCCCGGGTCGATGCGGGGCGCCTCGTGCATCTCGGGGGACCCGTCCCGATCCGCGACCTCGGCGCCGAGTCGCGCCTCGTGCGGCGGCTCGGGTCGGAGCTCGGCCTCGCCCCCGGGCATCGCGAGCGCGCGACCGGCGAGGCCGCGCTCGAGCTCGCGGAACGTCTGCGCGCGTGGCAGGGCGCGATCGACGGCGACGCGCAGCGCGGCTTCTTCCGAACCGCGCCGCTCGTCCCCCGCCTCGACGTGGCGGGCGATCGCTTCGATCTCGACTTCGAAGCCCCCGACGCCGGCGGCGCAGGGCGCACGCGCGTCGCCGCCAGCGCGGTGCTGCGCGCCTGGCGCGAGGGGGAGAGCCTCGTCGCCCTCGTGGACGGGGGCTTCGCTCCCCTGCCGCGCGAGTGGCTGGAGCGCTTCGGCGACCGCGTGGCGAGCCTGCTCGAGGCGCGCAGCGCGCGGGGCGAGGCGCCCGCCTGCCTGCTCCCGGAGCTCGCCTGCCTCTGCGAGAGCGTGGGCGCCCCTCCCCCGCCCGGGTTCGAGCGGCTCCGCGCCCTCGTGGGCGAGTTCACGGAGCTCCCGGCCGCGGCGCTGCCGGCCGACCTGCGCGCGGAGCTCCGACCCTACCAGCGGCGCGGCGTGGACTGGCTCGTCTTCCATCGCGAGGCCGGCCTCGGCGCGCTCCTCGCCGACGACATGGGGCTCGGGAAGACGCTCCAGGCGCTGTGCGCGGTCGCCGGGCGCACCCTCGTGGTGTGCCCCACGAGCGTGCTCGTCGCGTGGAGCGAGCAGCTGAGCCGCTTCCGCCCGGGACTCGGCGTGTCGCTCTACCACGGCCCCGGGCGAGTCCTCGACCCGGCCGCCGGGCTCACGCTCACGACCTACGCACTTCTGCGTGGAGACGGGGAGGCGCTGGCCTCGGTCGCCTGGGACACGGTCGTCCTCGACGAGGCCCAGGCGATCAAGAACCCGGACAGCCAGGTGGCGCGGGCGGCGCACGCGCTCCGCGCCGGCTTCCGCGTCGCCCTCACGGGAACCCCCGTGGAGAACCGCCTCACGGAGCTCTGGAGCCAGCTCCAGTTCCTGAACCCGGGCCTGCTCGGCGCGCGCCGCGACTTCGAGGACGGCCTCGCGGGGCGTATCGCCGCGGGCGACGCCGGCGCCGCGTCCGAGCTTCGCAGCCGCCTCCACCCCTTCGTGCTGCGGCGGCTCAAGTCGCAGGTGGCGCGCGAGCTCCCGCCCCGCACCGAGGTCGTGCTGCGCTGCGAGCTCGGTCCGGAGGAGCGCGCGGTCTACGAAGCGGTGCGGGCCGCCACCCGGGCCGAGGTGGTGGAGCGCCTGCGCGCGAAGGGCGGCGTGCTCCTGGCCCTGGAGGCGCTGCTCCGCCTGCGTCAGGCCGCGTGCCACCCGGCTCTGGTGCCCGGGCAGCAAGCCACCGCCTCGGCGAAGCTCGACCTGCTCCTCGAAGAGCTCGATTGCGCCATCGCCGAGGGCCACCGCGCGCTGGTCTTCTCCCAGTGGACGCGGCTCCTCGATCTCGTGGAGCCGCGGCTCCGGGCGGCGGGGCTCGCCTTCGGCCGGCTCGACGGATCCACCCGCGACCGCGCCGGCGTGGTGGGCGCCTTCCAGCGCGAGGACGGTCCGCCGGTGCTCCTCGTCTCGCTCCGGGCGGGAGGGACCGGTCTCGACCTCACCGCCGCGGACCACGTCTTCCTGCTCGACCCCTGGTGGAACCCCGCCGTCGAGGACCAGGCCGCGGACCGCGCGCACCGCATCGGACAGACGCGCCCGGTCCTCGTGCACCGCCTCGTGACGCGCGAGACGGTGGAGGAGCGGATCCTCGAGCTCCAGGCGCGCAAGCGCGCCCTCGCCGACTCGGCGCTCGGCGGGCTCGACCCGGCGGGGGCGCTCACGCGGGAGGACCTCCTGGCCCTGCTCGATTGAGCCGCGGCCTCGACCCGGAGGGTTCGCCCGCCGGGGTTCCGTTATCCTCTCGGTTCGCTGGAGGACCCATGCCCCTCGACGACGCCACGCGTTCCCGGATCGACTCCCTCGTCACGGAGAACCCGGTCGTGCTCTTCATGAAGGGGACGCGCTCCGCGCCGCAGTGCGGCTTCTCCGCCAGCGTGGTGGGGATCCTCGACGGTCTGCTCCCCGGCTACGCGACCTGCGACGTGCTCGCCGACCCCGAGATCCGGAACGGCATCAAGGAGTACTCGAGCTGGCCCACGATCCCACAGCTCTACGTGCGGGGCGAGTTCATCGGCGGCTGCGACATCGTGCGCGAGCTCCACGCCTCGGGGGAGCTCGTGGAGAAGCTCGGCGTGGAGCCGCCCCGGGCGCCGGACCTCCGGGTGAGTGCACGCGCCGCCGAGGCGCTGCGCAAGATCCTCGCAGCGCGCGAAGACGGCGGGCTCCTGCACCTTCGCGTGGACGCGGGCTTCGACCACCAGCTCTACCTCGGCCCCGCCGAGCCGGGGGAGCTCCAGGTGGAGTCGAACGGGATCCGGATCGCGGTGGACCCGGCGACGGCGCGCCGCGCCGAGGGCCTCGCCATCGACGCGGAGGAGACCGACGACGGGCCCGCCTTCCGCATCGAGAACCCGTCGGCGCCGCGCGCCTGACGGCGGGGCGGCGAGGGTCCCATGTCGCTCCGCATCCTGAGCTCCCCCGATCCCGGCCCGACACTGGGTGCGCTGCGCGAGGCCATCGCGAAGGCGATCCCCGGCGCCGACGTCGTGGTCGAGGCGACGAGCCCGGGACACTTCACGATCGCCGTCGCGTCCGAGGTCTTCGCGGGCAAGTCGCTGGTGCAGCAGCAGCAGCTCGTGTACCGCGCCATCGCTCCGCTCATGGCGGGGGATGCGGCGCCGGTGCACGCGATCGACAGGCTCGAGACGCGCGTGCGCTAGCCGTGGTCACGATCGGGATGAACTACCGGGTGCGCGAGGGCAAGGAGCAGGTGTTCGAGGACGCCTTCCAGCGCGTGCTCGACGTGATGCGCGACATGGAGGGACACGCCGAGTCGCACCTGTATCGCGAGGTGGGCGACGGCTCGCGCTCGTACCTCATCGTCTCGCGCTGGACGAGCGAGGACGCGTTCCGCGGCTTCGTCCGCTCGGAGCGCTTCGCGAAGGTCACGAGCTGGGGCTCCGAGCACATCCTCGACGGGCCGCCGCG
>DASRUS010000164.1:0-2392 GCA_035687825.1 Myxococcota bacterium
GGCCTGCTTGGCGCGGGCGCGGGCGTCGGACATACGGTGAGTATACTGGCAAGCGCGTAGCGCGCGCAGCGAGCCGAAGGGCGAGCGGAGTAGTACAGAACGATGCAGATCCGCACGCTCCGACGCGACGAGCGCGAGCGCCTGCTCGAGCTCCTCGACCTCTGGGCGCTGCCCGACGGCTGGCGCGGCCGGGACTTCTTCCGGCGCTACGTCGAGGACGATCCCACGTTCGAGGACGAGAACGTGATGGTCGCCGAGGAAGCCGGAGAGCTCGTCTCCTGCGTGCAGATCTTTCCCCGGCCCGTCCGCATTCGCGGCCGCGCCGTTCCCATGGGCGGGATCGGGAGCGTCTTCACGAAGCCCGAGCAGCGGCGCGGCGGCCTCGCGCGCCGGCTCCTGGAGGTCGCCCTGGAGCGCATGCGCGAGCGCGGGCTCCTGGTCTCACTCCTCTTTGGCGACGAGCGCATCTACCACGTCCTCGGCTGGCGCGCGTGGCAGGCGCAGGCGCTGCTCGCCGTACGCGAGGGCACGCCTGCGGACCGGGCCGCGCACGACGCCGGGATCCGTGCCTTCGATCGCGCGCGCGACCTCGCCGCGATCCGCGAGATCCACGCGCGGTACTCGGGTCGCTTCGACGGCACGGTGGTGCGCGACGATCGCCTGTGGGAGACGACGCTCCTCGTGTCGGGGAACCCGGACGAGGAGTTCCTCGTGGCCCTTCGCGGCGACAGCGGCGGCGCGCCCGTCGCCTACGCGCGAGCCGTCGTGATGCGATCGTTCCTGGTCGTGTCGGAGCTCGGACGGACCGACGCGGGCGCGGACGCCCTCGCGGCGCTCGTCGACCGCATGCTCGAGCCGCGCAAGGAGGATCCGCTGGCGAGGCCGGACCGCCCGTCCGCCGAGCTTCGTCGCCTGGCGGCGCTGCCCTGGGTGCCCGACGCGGAGCTCCACGCCGCCCTCGCCGCGCGCGGCCTCGCGGTGAAGCCCGTGGAGAATCCCACGGTGATGTGGCGCTGCGTGGACGCCCCGGCGCTCGCGCGGCACCTCGACCTGGAGATCCTCCCGGGCGAGGACGGGGAGAGCCTGCTCAGACGGGTCCTTCCTCCGGGCCGCTTCACCTACTGGACGGCGGACCGGTTCTAGGCCGCGACGCCGCGCGCCCCGGCGCTCAGATCCCCTTCTCGAGCACGTCCACCACGCGGTGTCGGCGGAACCCCACCTTCTCGTAGGCGCGGAGCGCCGTGCGGTTCGCGGGCGAGAGGAGCAGCAGCGCGCTCCGCGTGCCCGCCTCGAGGCGCCGCGCCACGGCCCACGCGACCAGGGCCGAGCCCACGCCCTTGGCGCGGAGCTCGCTCTCCACCCCCACGAACGAGACCCAGACGCGCTCGGGCCAGTGCGTCTCGAGCTCCGCGAAGGCCGCCACGCGGCCGCCGACCCGCGCCACCGCGTGGGCGTGGCGGCCGTCGGACATCGTCGCGCGCATGCCCTCCGCCGTGCGCGAGTCGAAGCCGCAGGCGTGGTAGAGGGCGAGGATCGCCTCCGCGTCCGCGGGCTCCGCCTCCGCGAGCTCGAGGCCGCGCACGGGGACCTTCGCCGGCTTCGGTGCCTGGTCGCAGCGCATGAAGAAGTGCTGGCGCACGGGGCGGAAGCCGAAGCCGGTGAGCAGCGCGTAGCCCGGGCGGTTGCGCGTTCCCACCGCGGCGGTGACGAACTTGATGCCGAGCTCGGCCCCGAGGCCGAGCCCCGCGCGCAGGAGATCGCCGCCGATCCCCTTGCCGCGCTCGGGCTTGGCGACGATGGGGCACAGCATGCCCGCCGCGGTCGCCGGCGGACGGCGCAGGTAGCCGGTGAGCCCGAGGATCTCGCCGCCCACCTCGGCCACGAGGACGTGCGTTTCGGGGCTCGCCCCGTGGCGCTCGAACTCCGCGAAGAACTCCGCCTCGCTCTCCCAGAGCGGGTTCAGGACGAAGTCGCTCTCGGTCCGCGCGCAGGCGGCGGAGAGCTCGGCGAGCGCCCGGGCATCGGCGCGGCGGAAGGGTCGGATCGCCATGGCGCACCCCCGGCTGTCGCTACCGCGCGAGTATACGCCCCGCGTCCCGGGCGCGCGCCGAACCACGCCCCGGGCGCGGCTCTCGGCCGCTTTTGACCGCCCGGCGGGCCTCTCGTAGACTTCTACGGCTCGACCGAAACCGACACGGAGCAAGGGAGATCGTGAGCCATGGCGAGGAAGGGCAAGGCCGTCGTCTGCCGCGACTGGAACAAGCCGGTGACCATCGAGGAGATCCAGGTCGATTCGCCCAGGGCGAACCAGGTCCTGATCCAGCTCGAGGCGATCGGCGTCTGCCACAGCGACCTCTCGGTCTCGAACGGCACCATGCCGATCCCGCCGCCG
>DASRUS010000165.1:0-7894 GCA_035687825.1 Myxococcota bacterium
CCGAGGCTCCCCGCGAACGACGCCCCGATCGCCGCGGAGATCGCGGCGATCTCGTCCTCCGCCTGGAAGGTCTTCACACCGAAGTGGCGGTAGCGCGAGAGCTCGTGCAGCACGTCGCTCGCCGGCGTGATCGGATACGCGCCGAGGAAGACCGGCCGACGCATCTGCACGCCCGCGCCCACGATGCCGAGCGCGAGCGCCGTGTTCCCCGTCATGTTCCGGTAGTGCCCAGGCACGATCTTCGCGCGCGGCACCGCGTACGAGACCGGGAAGAGCTCGGTGGTCTCGCCGAAGGACCAGCCCGCGTGCAGCACGCGCTGGTTCGCGTCGCGGACAGTTCCCTCGAAGCGCGTCTGGAGCCAGCGCTCCGTGGGCTCCATGGGGCGCCCGTACAGCCAGTACGTGACCCCCAGGGCGAAGAAGTTCCTGCAGCGGTCGGCCTCGCGCTGGGAGAGGTCGAGCTCGACGAGGGCGTCGCGCGTGAGTCGCGTGATCGGGATCTCCACCACGCGGTAGCGCTCCTCCAGCGCGGGCAGCGGATCCTCCGCGTAGCCCGCGCGCTCGAGGTTGCGCTTGTGGAAGGCGTCCGAGTTGAGGATGACCATGCCGCCCCGGCGAACGTCCTCGACGTTCGCGCGCAGCGCCGCGGGGTTCATGGCGACGAGCACGTCCACCTGGTCCGCGGGCGTGCGGATGTCGTCGGCCGCGAAATGGATCTGGTAGCCGGACACGCCGGCGAGGGTGCCGGCCGGGGCGCGGATCTCGGCTGGGAAGTCGGGCAGCGTCGCGAGGTCGTTGCCCGCGAGGGCTGTGGCCTCCGTGAACTGGGTCCCCGTGAGCTGCATCCCGTCGCCCGAGTCGCCGGCGAAACGGATCGCGACCCGATCGACCTGTTCCACCGCCTTGGCGGGCAACGAGCGAGCTCCTTCGTGCGCGGGGAATGCCGCCCGGTCCCATTGTATCCGCCCCCGGGCGCGGCGAAAGGGCCTGGGGGCAGTTCCCGGCGCGCCGGGAGCTTCCGTGAAGCCGCAGGCGCGGCGCGGGTTTCCGCGCCTTCACTGCGGGCGCGCGAGCCTCAAGCGCGGGCGCTCGCGTACCGATGAGACCGGCATGTTCACGCCGAGCCAGGCGCCGCCGGAGCTCACCCCCGCCCGGCTGCGCGGACTGCGCTTCTCGCTGAACGCGCCCGTGGTCACGACCGAGGTGATCCCGGCCGGGCCCGCCCGCGGCGCGCTCCTGGTGCACCGCGACGCCCGGGGGCGCCTCGGGGTCGCGCTGTGCGTGCGCTCGCTGCGCTCGGGCGCCGTCGTCCTCTACCGGAGCGACGAGGGCCTCGAAGGCGACGGGGAGCTCTCCGTGGGGATCGACGCGGCGCTCTCCTTCGGCGAGAGCCTGGGCTTCCTCTTCGACGACGACGAGCTCGAGAAGGGGCTCCCGCGCCCGGACGCGCTCGCGCTCTGGCGGGAGTTCCTGGGAACGCTGGGCGAGGGCGGCGCGACCGCCACCGACTCCGACGAGCCGATCGCCGTCGACCGGGTGGACGCGCTCCGCGCGATCCGCGTCGAAGAGCCGCAGGAGCTCGTCCTCGACGATCTCGTCGATTCGGACGCGCAGGGGCTCGCGCGCGAGCACTACTTCGGCGAGATCGATCTCCGCCCGCGCGAACCGGCCGCCGCGCGGGCGGATCTGCCGGCTCCGGCCCGCAGCGCCCCGGGCGAAGCCGCCCCCGAGCCCGCTCTCCCCCTCACGAAGTTTCGGGAACCGCAGGGCGCGGAGCCCGCGCCCGCCGGCGCCGAGCCGCGCCGGGCCCGCCTGGCGCGCGTGCGTCTCGTGAAGCGCGCCCACGTGGTCGATCCGCCGCCGGCCGGGAGCGTGCTCCTGCGGCTGCTCGGGTGCTTCTGATTCGGGAGGAACACGACATGGAACTGCGTCACTCGCTCGGCTGGATCCGCGGTCCGCTGCGCCTCGCGCTCGTCCTCGCGGCGCTCGCGGGGTGCGCCTCCCAGGGCAAGCCGGGGCTGGCGAAGGTCAGCGAGGAGGACGAGCGGCAGGCCGTCGCCCACTACAAGCTCGGGGTGTACCATTTCTCCCAGGGCAACACGGCGCTCGCCATCCGCGAGTTCCAGGCCGCGCTGAAACGCAACCCGAACGACCCGTGGATCCATTTCACCCTCGCCGAGGGCTACCGGCGCAAGGCCAAGATCACCGAGGCCGAGAGCCATCTCCGGCGTTCGCTCGAGATCAGCCCCGAGTTCCACAACGCTCGGCTGAGTCTTTCGGCGCTCTGCGTGCAGACGGGTCGCTACGAGGAGGCGATCGCGGAGGCGGCGAAGCTGGTGGACGACCCCACCTTTCCGGCGCCCTGGAACGCGCTCACCAATCTGGGCTACGCACAGTTCAAGCTCGGCCGCGTATCCGAGGCTCGGAGCAGCCTGCAGCTCGCGCTCGAGTACCGGCCGTACGACAAGATCGCCCTCCTCAACCTGGCGGAGCTCGAGGCCGAGGCCGGGCAGAAGCTCCGGGCGATCGAGCTCTACCAGAAGGTGCTCGCCCACAAGCCGGCTCCGCTCGTCGAGGCCGAGACCAACTACCGGCTCGCGGAGGTGTACGTCTCGCTGGGCCGCCGCGACGACGCCCTCACGCACCTGTCGCAGGCGATGGCCGCGCGTCCGGGGAGCCCGTGGGCCAAGCGGTCGGAAGAGTATCGCAAGCTCCTCCGGTGAGTTTGCTCCGCTCGCCTGGCCAGACCCTGAGCGGCGAGTCTGCGGCTCGCCTTGCCCGGCTTCGCCGCTCCGGAAGCAGCGCGCCGTGAGGCTCCGTCGAGGGATCATCGGCGGGTTCCGCTCCCCGGACTCACCTTGCGCTCGCAACACCCCGGCGCGAAGCTCCGCAGCGGGGGGAAGCGACGTGTCCGAGCCGATCGGCGTCTATCTCGCGCGGCAGCGCGAGCTGCGCGGGATCTCGCTGGACGATCTCGCCGCGGCGACGCGCATCCCGCGCCACTCCCTCGAGCGCCTCGAATCGGGCGCCTTCGACGTGCGCCCCGACGGCTTCGCGCGCGCCTTCGTGCGCACCGTGGCCGTGGCGCTCGGCCTCGAGCCCGACGACACGGTGAATCGCATGCGGCCCGAGCCCGCGGGCGCGCGCGGACGCGCCGGGGCCGCTCGCTGGGGCTGGCTCGTCCTCATGCTCGCGGCTGCCGCGCTCTTCGCGGGGATCCCCGTCGTGTGGGTCAACTGGATCGCGCCCGCGTCGCCCGCGGCCGCGAGCAGACCGGCCCCGGCCGCCGGCGATCCGGACCCGGTGGTCCGCCCCGACGCGGTGCGCCGCCTGGCGGAGTCCGCGGGCATGCCGCCCGCGCCCGCCCGCGGCGTCGCGCGCGAGCCCGCGGTCGAGACGCGCTGAGCCGCGCCGCGCGCCTCGCCTATCCTTCGGACGTGCCGCTCCAGACACAGGCGCTGCTCCTCCGCAAGATCGACTTCGGCGAGTCGGACCTCGTCGTGCACCTGCTCACGCCGCGCACCGGGCGCATCACCGCCATCGCGAAGGGTGCGCGGCGCAGCCAGCGCCGCTTCCCCGGGACGCTCGACTTCTTCAACGTGCTGAGCGTCGAGATCGCGAGCGTGCGGCGCGCGGGCGCCATGGCGCGCCTCGAGCACGCGCGGCTCGTCCACGCCTTCGCGAGCCTGCGCACGGATCCCGCGCGCTTCGCGCTGGCGAGCTACCTCCTCGAGCTCCTCGGCCGCCTCGCGCCGGAAGGCGGCGCGCCCGTGGACCTGAAGCGGCTCTTCGAGTTCGCGCTCGCGGCGCTGCGCGCCGTGGACGCCGCGACGCCCGATGCGAAGCTGCGCGCGTTCCTCGAGCTTCGCGCGCTCCACGCGCTCGGCCTGTGCCCCGAGCTCGCGCGCTGCGTGCGCTGCGGCCGGGCGCTGGCGGGCGAGGGCCGCGTCGGCTTCCACGTCGGCGAGGGGGGGCCGCTGTGCGCGGCCTGCGGCGCGGGGGTGGAAGGCGTGCTGCCGATCCACCTGGGCACGCTGCGCAGCCTGGAGCGGGGGCTGCGCCTGGATCTCGACCGCCTGGGACGCCTCGCCCTCGGCCCGGCCACGCTCTCCGAGGCGCGCGAGCTGCTCGCCCGCTTCCAGCGCTTCCACCTCGGCCTCGAGCTCCGAAGCCAGCGTTTCCTCGACGGAATCCTCTCCGGCGCGACGCCGCCCGCGGCTTGACCCTCGCCAGGGGAGGGGGGATACTCGCGCGCTCGCGAAGGTCCCCAGGCGAGGTCCCATGAGCCACGAGAGCGCCGTTCGCATGGAGGAGATCGTCTCCCTGTGCGCCCGGCGGGGCTTCGCCTTCGCGTCGAGCGAGATCTACGGGGGGATCAACGGCTTCTGGGACTACGGCCCGCTCGGGGTCGAGCTCAAGAACAACCTCAAGGCCTTCTGGTGGCAGCGCGTGGTGCGCGAGCGCGACGACGTGGTGGGCCTCGACAGCTCGATCATCTGCCATCCGCGCATCTGGGAGGCGTCCGGCCACGCCGAGCACTTCGCCGACCTCATGGTGGACTGCCGGGCGTGCAAGAAGCGCTTCCGCGCGGACCAGCTCGACGAGGCGGAGCCGTGCCCGGCGCGCCAGGGGACCTCCGAGCACGATTTCACCGAGCCGCGCTCCTTCAACCTCATGCTCGAGACCCGGATCGGCGCGTCCGAGGACGCGGCGAGCCGGGCGTGGCTGCGCCCCGAGACCTGCCAGTCCATCTTCACGGACATGAAGCGCGTGCGCGAGGCGGCGCGCCAGAAGATTCCCTTCGGCATCGCGCAGGTGGGCAAGGCGTTCCGCAACGAGATCAACCCGCGCAACTTCACGTTCCGCTCCCGCGAGTTCGAGCAGGCGGAGCTCGAGTTCTTCGTGCACCCGGGGGAGGCCGAGCGCTGGTTCGAGGCGTGGCGCGACGAGCGGCTGCGCTTCCACCGCGACCTCGGCTTCGAGTCCTCGCGCCTGCGCACGCGGCCCCATGGGTCGGACGAGCTGGCGCACTACTGCCGCGCCGCCCAGGACGTCGAGTTCCTGTTCCCCTTCGGCTGGCAAGAGATCGAGGGCATCCACCACCGCGGTGACTGGGACCTGCGCCGGCACACCGAGTACTCGGGCAAGGATCTGGCCGTCACCGACGAGGAGACCAAGGAGCACTTCCTCCCCATGGTGATCGAGACCTCCATGGGGATCGACCGCACCTGCCTCGCGCTCCTCGTGAACGGCTACGAAGAGCAAAAACTTGCCGATGGCGAAACCCGCACGCTGCTCCACCTGCACCCGCGCCTGGCTCCGGTGCAGGTGGCGGTGCTGCCCCTCGCCAAGAAGTTAGCCGAGCCCGCGCGCGCACTTGCCCAGCGGCTGCGCCGGCGCTTCGCCGTCTTCTACGACGAGGCCGGGAACATCGGCCGTCGCTATCGCCGCCAGGACGAGATCGGGACGCCGTTCTGCGTCACCTGGGACTTCGACTCCGAGACGGACGGCAAGGTCACGCTGCGGGACCGTGACTCCATGCAGCAGGAGCGCATCGCGGCGGAGGCCGTACCCGGCTGGCTCGTGGAGAAGCTGGAGGAGCGGGTTTGAGCGCCCGGCGCGCGCCCTTCCCGTGGGCTCGCGCCGCGCGACGGGCGAGGCCCCGCCGCGTGCGGCGCGTCTTCTCGTTCGGTGCGGGGCGCGCCGACGGCCGCGCGGGGATGCAGGAGCTGCTCGGCGGCAAGGGCGCGAACCTCGCGGAGATGACGCGCCTCGGCCTGCCCGTCCCGCCGGGCTTCACGATCTCGACCGCGGTGTGCGCGGAGTGGGAGCGCGCGAGCGGCCTCTCGAAGGCGCTGCGCGACGAGGTGCTGCGGGCGCTGGCCCGGGTGGAGCGCACGCTGGGCCGCCGCTTCGGCGCTCCCGGAGATCCGCTCCTCGTGTCGGTGCGTTCGGGCGCCCGGGCGTCGATGCCGGGCATGCTGGACACGGTCCTCAACCTCGGGTTGAGCGACCGGAGCGTGCTCGGCCTCGCGCGCCGGGGGGGCGAGCGCTTCGCCTTCGACAGCTACCGGCGCCTGGTCCACATGTACGGCGACGTCGTGCTCGACGTCCCGCACGACCGCTTCGAGAGCGCGCTCGACGAACGCAAGCGCGCGCGCGGCGTGCAGCACGACACGGAGCTCGAGGCCGACGACTGGTGCGCGCTCGTGCGCGAGTACCAGGCGATCGTGCGGGAGCACACGGGCGCGCCCTTCCCGCAGGATCCCCTCGAGCAGCTCTGGGGCGCGCTGGGCGCCGTGTTCCGCTCCTGGAACAACGCGCGCGCGATCCGCTACCGGCGCCTGCACAGGATCCCCGACTCCTGGGGCACCGCGGTGAACGTGCAGGCGATGGTGTTCGGCAACATGGACGGGGAGTGCGCCACGGGCGTCGCCTTCACGCGCGATCCGTCCACCGGCGCGCGGGTCTTCTACGGCGAGTGGCTGCGCAACGCCCAGGGCGAGGACGTGGTGGCGGGGATCCGCACGCCGCAGCCCATCAACGCGGAGAGCCGCCGGGAGGGCCAGGCGACCCTGGCCACGCTGGAGGAGGAGCTGCCCCGGCCCTACGCCGAGCTGGTGCGCATCCAGCGCAAGCTCGAGAAGCACTACCGCGACATGCAGGACATCGAGTTCACCGTCGAGCAGGGAAAGCTCTGGATGCTCCAGACGCGCACGGGCAAGCGCACGGTGCGGGCCGCGCTGCGGATCGCCGTCGAGATGGCGCGCGAGCGACTGATCCGCCGCGAGGAGGCCGTGGCGCGCGTGGACGCGGGGGCGCTCGAGCAGCTCCTGCACCCGACGCTCGACCCGAACGCGGAGCGCGTGGTGCTGGCCAAGGGGCTGCCCGCGTCGCCCGGGGCCGCGGTGGGGGCGGTGGTGTTCTCGGCCAACGAGGCGGAGGCGCGCGCCAAGGCGGGCGAGAAGGTGATCCTGGTGCGCATGGAGACCTCCGCCGAGGACATCCACGGCATGCACGCCGCGGAGGGGATCCTGACCGCGCGGGGCGGCATGACGTCGCACGCGGCGGTGGTGGCGCGCGGCATGGGCAAGTGCTGCGTGGTGGGCTGCGGGTCGCTCTCGATCGACCTGGCGCGGGGCGAGCTGCGCATCGGTCGCAGCCTGCTTCGGGCGGGCGAGCTCCTCACGCTCGACGGCGGCACGGGCGAGGTGATGCTGGGCAGCGTCCCCACGGTTACGCCCGAGCTCGGCGTCGAGTTCGCGGAGCTCATGCACTGGGCGGACGCCGTGCGCCGCATGCGCGTGCGCACGAACGCCGACACGCCCCAGGACGCGAAGCTCGCGCGGCAGTTCGGCGCCGAGGGCATCGGCCTGTGCCGCACCGAGCACATGTTCTTCGAGCCCGCGCGCATCGTCGCGGTGCGCGAGATGATCCTGGCCTCCGACGAGCTCCAGCGCGAGCGCGCGCTGGAGAAGCTCCTGCCCATGCAGCGCGGCGACTTCGTGGGGATCTTCCAGGCCATGGAGGGGCTGCCCGTCACGATCCGGCTCCTCGACCCGCCGCTCCACGAGTTCCTGCCCCACGGCGAAGACGAGATCCGCGAGCTCGCGACGGCGCTCGGCACCGACGTCGCCGCGGTGCGCGCGAAGATCGACTTGCTGCGCGAGTGGAACCCGATGCTCGGCAACCGCGGCTGCCGGCTGGGCATGACCCATCCCGAGATCTATCGCATGCAGGTGCGCGCCATCGTCGAGGCGGCCTGCGAGGTGGCCCAGGCGGGCGTCCAGGTGGAGCCCGAGATCATGATCCCGCTGGTGGCGCACGTGGGCGAGCTCGCGCGGCTGCGGCCGCTGGTGGAGGAGGAGATCGAGCGCGTGCTCGACGCCTTCGG
>DASRUS010000166.1:0-4808 GCA_035687825.1 Myxococcota bacterium
GCGCTCGCCGCCCTCGAGCAGCGCATCGAGCGCGCCGAACGTGAGTCCCTGGTCGCCGTACGCGCCGCGCACGCGCACACCCCGGACGCGCAGCGCCGCGAGCCTTCCCGCGCGCAAGCTCGCTCGCGTGACGCGCGCCTCGACGAGGTCGATCACGAGGTCGGCCGCGCGCCCCACCGCGACGTCGCGCACCTCGAGGACGTCGGGGCCCACGCGCGTCACGGAGAGCGTGGCCTCGGGAACGCCGAGCCGGCGCAGCTCCGCGAGCAGCCAGCGCTCGGCGAGGGGGCGCCGCGCGAGGAGCGCGGCGAGGACGACGGCGAGCAGCGCGGCGGCGAGCCACGCACCCGCGCGCCTCAGAGGTCCCACTCCGCGAGCTCGACGGGGCGCCGCTCCGCCGCCGAGGCCAGCGCCGTGACGCGGGCGCCGGGCAGGAGCCGCAGGTTGCGGATGTGCTCGAACCCCATCAGCCCCGTGCCGATGATGCCGTAGCGGACCGTGTCCACGAGCGCTCCGCGTGAGGATCGAGCGGCGCCCATGATAGCGGGAGGGCCTCGAGCACAGCCGAGCGGAGCGAACGGAGCTCGAGCGGCGCACCGATTCAATTGGATCGCCCCCTCGGGGACTCACCGGCAACCGTGAGCGTCGTCACAGCGGCGACGGAATCGCCTTGACAGACGCGCCTGTTCGGCGTTTCCTCCAGGCGTGCGCCCGCACAAAGCCAAGCGCGCCCTGCGCGCGCTCGTGCTCTATTGCGCAGCGGCCGCCAGCGCGGCGCTCGGCTGCGCGATGCCCGCGCCGGCTCCCATGGACGACTCCGCGAAGGCCGAGTACGCGCGCCTCAGCCTGGAGCGCGCGCGGGCGCTCCGCGCCGAGGGCGAGCTCGCCCTGGCGGAGCGCGTGCTGCGCGGCGTGATCGCCGTCGATCCGCGCAACGAGCGCGCCCACGCGATGCGGAGCGAGATCCTGGCCGAGCTCGGCCGCTCCGACGAGGCGGAGGGCGCGCGACGCCTGGCAGCCGGGTCGCAGGCGCCGATCCCCAGCGGTCCGCTCGACGTCTCCTCGCGCGGGATCGTGGTGGCGATCGCCGGGAGCGGGCTCTTCCGGGAGCGCACGCTCGCGTATCTCGCCGCGGTGCAGGAGGAGTTCGCCTCGGCGCTCGCCGAGCGCGTCGCGCTGCGGCTCCCCGAGGCGGAGATCGTGAAGCGCGTGCCCGCTTCCGTCGCCGAGGCGCGCGCCTGGCTCGGCGACCAGGCCCCGCGCGCCGTGCTCGGGCTGCGCGGTGTCCGCGCGTTCTGCGGCGAATCGAACAAGGACGGACGCTTCGCCGTGGCGCAGCTCGACGGCGCGGCGGCCGCGGCGGGCGCCCCGGTGGAGCGCTTCTCGATCCGCAAGACCCTCTACGACCTCGACCCCGGTCGCTGCGAGGAGGAGCTCGCGGCGCGCGCCCTCGAGGACGCGCTCGCGCGACCCGAGGTCCGCGCGGCGCTCGCCGCTCCCGCCCCGGCCGCCGCGGTCGCGTGGTCGGGCTCGGATCTGCGCGCGCTCTTCCCGGCCCTCGACGGACTCGTGGTCGCGCGCGCCGAGGCCGGCCGCGAGGCCATGGCGAAGGGTCGTTTCGAGGAGGCGCTCCGCCACTTCGACGAGGCCGCGCGGCTCGACCCCGACGACGCGGAGATCGAGGCCTGGCGCCGGGAGACGCAGACCACGCTCGCGCTCCAGCGCGAGCTGCGGAGCGCATCCCGCTCGTTCGTGGGCGAGGCGGCGCGGAGCGCTGCACGTGCGCGCGGCGCGGACCCGGCCGGCGACGCGCTGCGCCTGCTCCTGCGCGAGCGCACGCCCGGCCACGAGCAGATCTTCACCGCGCTCGACGCACGCGCGCTGGCGCCGCCGAGCCTCGCGAGCCTGATCCGCGGGGCGCCGACCGCGCCGGCCGATCCCCACGCCGTCGGTGCGCGGCTGGCCCGCGCGAGCGCGCGAGGCCCCGTGGAGTCGCGGAGCGCCCCGAGCGTCCTCCCCGATGCGCGCGTCTGGTTCGCCGCGGGCGGCACCACCCCGCTCCTGCTCGAGCAGGACAGCGACGGCGACGGGATGCCGGACCGCTGGATCGCGTATCGGGGCGGGAGCCGCCGGGAGCTGTGGGAGGACGGGCGCGGGCTCGGCGCTCCCGACCTGCACGCGGTCTTCGCGCCGGGCGGCGCGTCGCTCGAACGCGTGGAGATCGACCACGACGCCGACGGGCGCCCCGAGCGCGTGCTGGCCTGGACCGAGGGGAGGCTCGCCTCCGAGGCGCGCGACTCGGACGCCGACGGCGTCCTCGACCGCTTCGACCTCTACGACGAGGAAGGCGCGCTGCGCCTGCGCGAGGAGGACCGCGACGGCGACGGCGCGATCGACGTGCGCACGCGCTACCGCGACGGCCACCGGGTCGTGCAAGACGAGACCACCGTCGGCCAGGTTCCCTGAGAGCGTCTACACTCCCCGGACTTCTTCGGGGAGGACGGCATGACGACGTTCGGCATCCTGGTGGGCGGCGGGCCCGCGCCCGGCATCAACGGCGTGATCGGCGCCGCCACGATCCTCGCGCGCAAGAGCGGCGCGCGCGTGATCGGGATCCTCGACGGCTTCCGCTGGCTCATGGAGGGCAGCGTGGAGCACGTCACCGAGCTCCAGATCCCGGACGTCTCGCGCATCCACCTCGCCGGCGGCTCGATCCTGCGCACCTCTCGCGCGAATCCGACCAAGAGCGGCGAAGCCCTCGCGAACGTGGTGAAGTCACTCGACGCTCTCGGGGTGGACCGTCTCATCACGATCGGCGGCGACGACACCGCCTTCTCCGCGCGCAGGGTCGCGGAGCTCGCCGGGGGCCGGATCCGCGTGGTGCACGTGCCGAAGACGATCGACAACGACCTGCCCCTGCCCCAGGGCATCCCGACCTTCGGCTTCGAGACGGCGCGCGAGCTCGCCGCGGACGTGGTGACGCGCATGCTGGAGGACGCCCGCACGACGGGGCGCTGGTACTTCGTGATCGTGATGGGACGCAAGGCCGGGCACCTC
Source organism: Myxococcota bacterium (assembly GCA_035687825.1). GTDB lineage: Bacteria > Myxococcota_A > UBA9160 > UBA9160 > DASRUS01 > DASRUS01. The sequence continues at coordinate 3,058 of DASRUS010000166.1, forward strand.
GCCCTCGGGGCGGCCAAGGCCGCGGGCGCGACGCTGTGCCTGATCCCCGAGGACTTTCCCGCCGGTCCGATCCGCCTCGACCACGTGGCGCGGATCCTGGAGGGCTCGGTCGTGAAGCGGCTCGCCATGGGCCGGCCCGACGGGGTCGCCGTGATCGCCGAGGGGATCGGCGAGCGCCTGGAGCCGGGCGACCTCGAGGGCCTGGACGCCGTGGAGCGCGACGAGCACGGTCACATCCGGCTCGCCGAGGTGCCCCTCGGGCGCGTGCTGCGCGACCGTGTGCGCGACTCGCTCGCGAAGCTCGGCGTGAAGACCACGATCGGCGAGAAGGACGTGGGCTACGAGCTCCGCTGCGCGGCGCCCCGGGCGTTCGACCTCGACTACACGCGCGACCTCGGGGCGGGGGCGGTGCGCACGCTCCTCGCGGGAGGGTCGTCCGTGCTCGTGACGCGCCAGGCGGGCGGCGCCATCGTGCCGATCCCCTTCGACGAGCTCATGGATCCGAAGACGGGTCGCACGCGGGTGCGGATGGTGGACACGTCCACGGCCTCGCACGAGAGCGCGCGGGCGCTCCAAGTGCGCATGGAGAAGCGCGACCTCGCGGAGCCCGGCATGCTCGCCGCGCTCGCGCGCGTGACGAATCTCGCCCCGGAGGACGCGCGCAAGCGCTACGAGCCCGTCTGCGACTAGCTCACCCCCCGGGGCGCAGCGATCGACGAGGCCGCTGTACCCGATCGCCTCACCTGGGGGTCCGGGCGCGCGCAGCGGCGATGCAGCTCGCGCGCAGATCCACTCCGGCCGCGCGCAGCGCCACGAAAACGCCTCGCGAGGCCCTCACCATGCGTCATAATGCCCGGCTCCCCCAGGTCGAGATCCCGGCGGGACCCCGACGAGGCGGGTTCGAGAAGGAGATTTGCCCGGCCATGACGAAGCATCGAAGGCTCGAGACCTGGGTCCGAGAGATGGCAGCCCTGTGCCAGCCCGACCGCGTCCACTGGTGCGACGGCTCCGAGAGCGAGTACGCCGAGATGATGCGGATCATGCTGGCGAGCGGGACCGCGCGGAAGCTCGACGCGCGCAAGCGGCCCAACAGCTACCTGTTCTGGTCCGACCCCAAGGACACCGCGCGCGTGGAGGACCGCACCTTCATCTGCTCGAAGCGCGAGATCGACGCGGGCCCCACGAACAACTGGCGCGGCCCCGGGGAGATGCGCACCACGCTCACCAAGCTCTTCTCGGGTAGCATGCGCGGCCGCACGCTCTACGTCGTCCCCTTCAGCATGGGCCCGCTGGGATCGCACATCGCCCACATCGGCGTGCAGCTCACCGATTCGCCCTACGTCGTGGCGAGCATGAAGATCATGACGCGCATGGGGAGCAAGGCCCTCGACGTGCTCGGCGCCGACGGCGAGTTCGTGCCGTGCCTCCACTCGGTGGGCTACCCGCTCGCGGACGGCCGCATGGACGTCCCCTGGCCCTGCGACGCGGAGCAGAAGTACATCGTGCACTTCCCGGAGACCCGGGAGATCTGGTCCTACGGATCCGGCTACGGCGGGAACGCGCTGCTGGGCAAGAAGTGCTTCGCGCTGCGCATCGCCTCCACCATGGCCCGCGACCAGGGCTGGCTCGCCGAGCACATGCTGATCCTGAAGCTCACGTCGCCCGAGGGCCGCGTCCGCTACGTGTGCGCCGCCTTCCCGAGCGCGTGCGGCAAGACGAACCTCGCGATGCTGAACCCGACGGTCCCCGGC
>DASRUS010000167.1:0-8012 GCA_035687825.1 Myxococcota bacterium
CCGCTCGCCCTCCCATTCCTGGAGGACCACCACCGGCGAGCCGACCCGCTCGTCGAGGACCACAGAATCGACCTTGACGGCGACGTCCGGGTTCGCGGGCTCGCGACCGCCGCAGGCGCCGAGCAGGAGGAAGACCGCGACCCAGGAGCCGAGGCGCGACATGGAACCTCCATGCGCTTTCATGCTACTCCAGACACGCAGAAGGGGAAAACGGACCCAGCGAACAGGACCGGAAGCCGAGCGGAGTAGAACTGCGGCAAGGTCGGGCTGGTGAGGGTTCGACCCGGTTTGGGGTGGCGGGTCCGTCGAACCCTCTCCGCCGAGCGGAAACGCACGAGCCCGGCCGCGCAGCGAGGCAAAGCCGAGCGGAGCAAAACTGGTCGGGGCGACTGGATTCGAACCAGCGACCTCTTCGTCCCGAACGAAGCGCGCTACCAAACTGCGCCACGCCCCGAGCCGCTGTCGAGTATGACGGGTCGGCACCAGCGCGACAAGGCGAGCCGCTTCGGGCCGGTCCGTCGCGAAGGTCCGCCACGAGGAGCGCCCGATTGTCGTCGCCGACCGCCGCCATCGATCCCGCGACCTTCGCCGCCCTCGCGGCGTTCGGCCTCGTGGCCGCGCTCGCGTTCGCGACGCTGCGGCCCGCCGCCGTGGTGGGCCGGCCTCGGCTCGTCCTCGCCCTCGTCGCGCTGCTCTCCGTCGGGGCCGCCGCCGCGCTGGTCCGCCTCGAGCCGCCGGGGCTGCGCCTCGCCATCGATCCCTCCACCGAGCCCCTGCTCCCGACCCGCGACCCCGCGCGCGAGCTCTACCGCGAGGCCGTCCTCGACTTCGGCGCCGACGAGGTCTTCGTGATCGCCATGGAGACGGACGACGTGTTCCGCGCCGAGCGCCTCGCCCGCCTGCGCCGCACGACCGACGCGATCGCCCGGCTCCCCGGGGTGCGCGGCGTGCAGAGCCTCACGGACGTGCTCTGTTTCCGCTGGGAGCCCGCGAACGCGTGGATCGAGGTGCGCCCGTTCCTGGAGGAGATCCCGAGCGACCCCGCGGCCCTGGCGGAGCTGCGCCGCCGCGCCCTCGGCGATCCCCTCTACCGCCGCAACCTCGTCTCCGATGACGGGCGAGCCGCGGCGATCAATGTCTCGTTCCGCGAGACGACCGATCGCGAGTTCATCGCGTCCGGCCTCGACGCGACGATCCGCGCGATCCTCGACGCCGAGAGCGACGCGGACGTGCGCTTCCACGTGGCGGGCCGTCCGCACGTCAAGGTCGCGGTGTACGAGCGCATGCTGCGCGACCTGCGCCTGCTCGTGCCCCTCGCGATCGCCGCCATGGCCGGGGTGCTGGCGGTGGTCTTCGGCTCGCGACGCGGGGTGGTGATCCCGCTCGCCACCGTGCTCCTCGCCACGCTCTGGACGTTCGGGGCGATGGCGCTCGTCGGGCGACCCTTGAACGTGATCACGAGCCTGCTCGCGCCGACGCTGATCGCCGTGGGGAGCGTCTACGGAGTGCACCTGCTGGCCCGCTTCGAGGAGGAGTCGCTCGACGCGCGGAGCCCGCGCGAGGCGGCCCTGCGCTCGCTCGAGGGGGAGCGAGCGCCGCTCCTCATCGCCGGCACGACGACCGTCATCGGCTTCGGGGCCCTCGTGCCGAGCGGCGTTCCCGCCGTGTTCGAGCTGGGCGCCTTCTCGGTGCTGGGGGTGGCCGCGGTGACGTTGCTCTCGATGAGCGCAGTGCCCGCCGCGCTCGCGCTGCTGCCGCCCGCGAGGGCGGCGGGGCCCGGCGGGCTGCACCGCGCGAGCGAGCGGCTGGGAGCGGCGTTCGATGCCGCGCTCACGGCGATCGCGAGCTTCGCGATCCGCCGCGATCGCGCGATCCTGGTGGCCTGGTCCGCGCTCGCCCTCGGGGCCGCGCTCCTGGTTCCGCGCATCGTGGTGGACACCGACTACCTCTCGTTCTTCGACGCCGCCGATCCGATCCGCCGCGATTTCGAGTCCGTGAACCGGCTCCTCTCCGGAGCCGTGCCCATCTACGTCCCCCTGCGCTCCGATTCGGAGGGTCGCTTCCGCGACCCCGAGCTGCTGCGCGCGCTCGAAACCCTCGAGAGCCGGGCGGCCGAGATCCCCGGCGTGAGCCGGGTGGAGTCGGTCGTGGACACGCTGCGCGTGCTGAACCGAGCCCTCGCCGGCGACGACCCGCGCGAGGAGCGGATTCCCGAGAGCCGGGGCGCCGTGACCGAGCTCCTCTTCCTCGCGCCCAAGGGGCACCTGACGCGCCTCACGAACGCGAACCAGAGCCACGCGAACCTGCTCGTGCGCACGGGCGCGGTGGGGACGGCCGCCGTGAACGAGCTCGCGACGCGCCTGGGGGAGCTCCTGGAGGACGGCGTGCTGCCCGCGGACGTCGCGGCGGGGGTGACCGGGAACGCGATCCTGCTCGCGCGCAGCGCGGACGCCCTGGCGCGCAGTCAACCGGGCAGCGTGGGGCTCGCCGCCGGCGCGATCCTCGGGCTCGTGACCCTGGGACTTCGCTCGTGGCGCCTGGGACTCGTCGCGATGGTGCCGAATCTGGTGCCGGTGCTCTGTTTCTTCGGCCTGCTCGGCCTGGGCGTGGCCCCGCTCTCGCTCCCCACGAGCCTGATCGGGAGCGTTGCGCTCGGCATCACCATCGACGACACGGTGCACACGCTGGTCCGCTACCGCAGCGAACGGCGCGCCGGGCTCTCCCCCGAAGCCGCCGTGCTCCTCACCACGCGCCGCGTGGGCCGGCCCATCGCCACCACGTCGCTGGTGCTCGTCGCGGGCTTCCTCGTGATCGCGCTCTCGGGCTTCGCGACGCTCCGCGAGTTCGGCGCGCTCTCCGCCCTCACCATGACGATCTGCCTCGTCTGCGACCTCACGCTCCTCCCCGCCCTCCTCGCCAGAACACGGGTTTAACTCCGCTCGCCTGCGGCTCGCTGCGCGGGCGTGCTCGCGCCTTCGATCGAGACCCAGAGGATTCGAGGCCCCGGGGTCGTCACAGCCCAGGCCCAGCTCAAGCCAGCACGCCCTTGCCGGCCTTCTCTTCGGTCCCCGTCGACGGACGCGTAGGCCGGGGCCGGGAGGGGTCGGAGCGCAGGGCCCGCCCACCATCTTGCTCCGCTCGCCTGTGGCTCGCTGCGCGGGCGTGCTTCAGTCTCCGATCAACACTCAGAGGATTCGTGGCTGCAGCGTCATCACAGTCCGGGCCCAGCTCCGCCCAGCACGCCCTTGCCGGCCTTCTCTTCGTTCCCCTGTCGACGGTCCCGGCCCCCCGTCTCGGCAGCGGTGGCCCGGGCGGTCAGTGCGTCTCGAGCCGCCGCAGGTCGAAGGTCGTCGCCTCGAGGTCCGGATTCGCCAGCAGCTCCTCGACGTGCAGGCTCGTGTAGGTGTCGAGCTGGAGATTGCGCATCGTGAGGAACATCGGGATGAAGACGCCCCCGAACTCCTGGATCTGCGCGGGATCCGCGACGAGCTCCTTCACCTCCACCCCCCGCTCGTCCCAGTAGCGCGTGCGGATCGGCACGAAGTGCAGCTTCTCCACCGCGACCAGGAAACGCGAGTACTGCGAGTCCGACTCGGGCGTGGGCGTCACGTCCACCACGTAGCACGCGACCCCCTGCACCGCCTCGTCCGGCAGACGCTGGTAGCTGGCCTCCTCGAGCTCGCGCGGCAGCACGTCCTCGAAGGTGAAGTCCGTCCCGAACACCGCCTCGCTGCGCAGGTTCACCCGCCGGATGCGCCGCGAGCTCGCGAGGTACACGAACTGGTCGTTGGGTCGTTCGGCGTTGTTCTGGATCAGGTAGCCCGAGTAGCGCAGATCGAAGGGGTGCGTGTACTTGACGAGGCTCTTCGAGAGCACCCCCGCGCTCGGCCGACCGTCGCCGTCGCGGAAGCTCTGCCAGGTCATGCGCAGCCGCGACTCCTGCTCCGCTCCGCCGCGGTCGCCGGAGACGAGACGTGAGGTCTGCTCGTAGGCCCGGAAGCGGTTCTCGAGCACGCGCTCGTAGATCGTGCGCCCGTCGGGCTCCGCCGGGAGGGCGTCCTCGAGGGCGCCGCCTCGCGGGCCGGGGGCGCCGTCCCGCGCCCCGCCGGGATCCGCCGTCGCCGCCGCCGCCAGGAGGACGCTCGCGGCGGCGGCGAGGAAGCGGCGCGGGAACGGGGCGGGTCGGGGCATGCCGGGCTCAGCCGCGCGCTTGCGCGGCTTCGCGCCGTAGCGCCGCGATGGCCGCGGCGTAGTCGGGCTCGCGGAAGATCGCCGTCCCCGCCACGAACACGTCGGCGCCCGCGCGCGACGCGAGGCCGATGGTTCCGGGCGCGATCCCGCCGTCCACCTCGAGATCCACGTCGAGGCCGCGTTCGTCGATCCAGCCGCGCAGGCGGGCGAGCTTGGCGAGCATCGCCTCGATGAAGCGCTGGCCTCCGAAGCCGGGGTTCACGGTCATGACCAGCACCTGGTCGAGGTCGCCGAGCACGGCCTCCACGGCCTGGGCCTGGGTGGCGGGGTTCAGCACCGCGCACGCCCGCGCGCCCGCCTCGCGGATCTGCGCCAGCGTGCGGTGCAGGTGCGGGCACGCCTCCGCGTGCACGCCCACGATGCCGGCCCCGGCCTTCACGAACGCGTCCACGTAGCGCTCGGGCTTCTCGATCATGAGGTGCACGTCGAGGGGGAGCGTCGTCGCCTGGCGCACGGCCTCCACCACCACGGGGCCGATGCTGAGGTTCGGGACGAAGTGCCCGTCCATCACGTCCACGTGGATCCAGTCGGCGCCCGCCGCCTCCACGGCGTGCACCTCCTCGGCGAGGCGGCCGAAGTCCGCGGCGAGGATGGAGGCCGCGATGCGCGGCGCTCGCACGCTCACCGCACGCGCTCCAGCCGCGCCATCACGAAGCCGTCCGCGTCGTGGCGGTGCGGCAGCGTGCGCACGAAGCCGTCCGCGTCGGCGAGCGGGCGCAGGTGCGCCGGGAGCTCGCGCGCGGCGCTCTGTCGGAACCCGTCGTGCCGCGCCAGGAAGTCGCTCACCACCCCCTCGTTCTCCTCCTCGAGGAGCGTGCAGGTACTGTAGACGAGCACGCCGCCCGGCCTCAACGCACCGGCCGCCCGATCGAGGAGGGAGCGCTGGAGCGCCGCCAGGCTGCCGGGGTCTCCCGGGCGGAGCCGCCAGCGCAGGTCGGGGTTGCGCCGCAGCGTCCCGAGGCCCGAGCACGGCGCGTCCACGAGCGCCCGGTCGAAGAGCCGGCCGTCCGCGACGGGGAGCGGGCGCGACGCGTCCGCGGCGACGGCGAGGACGCTCGCGAGCCCGAGCCGGCGCGCGTCGCGCGCCACGAGGCCGACGCGCCGGCGGTTCCGGTCGAGCGCGACCACCGAGCCGCGCTCCCCGGTGCGCTCGGCGCTCGCCGTGGCCTTGCCGCCCGGCGCGGCGCACGCGTCGAGCACGCGTTCGCCGGGTCGGGGGTCGAGGAGCTCCACCACGAGCTGCGACCCCTCGTCCTGCACCGTGAAGCGGCCGTCCCGGAAGGCCGGATCGCCCCCGGGATCGCCGCCCCGCCCGAGCACGATCCCGTCGGGCGCGAAGCGACACGCATGGGCGTCGGCGAAGCGCTCGCGCAGCTCCGCGAGGAGCTGCTCGCGATCGGTGCGCAGCCGGTTCGCGCGCACCACGAGGGGCGGGACCTCGTTCGACGCCCGCGCGAGCTCGGCCGCCTCGGCGGGTCCGAAGCGGGCGAGCCAGCGCTCGGCGATCCAGCGCGGGATCGAGAGGGAATGCACGAGGTGCGCCAGCGGATCCGCGTCGAGCGCGGGGAGCGCGAGGGTCGCGTGCTCTCGAGCCAGGCGTCGCAGGGCCGCGTTCGCGAGTCCGGCCGCGCGGCCGAAGCCCGCGGCGCGCGCGCAGCGCACGGACTCGTCCACCGCGGCGCGCACCGGGATGCGCTCCGCGACGGCGATCTGGAAGGCGCCGAGGCGCAGCAGCGTCGCGAGCCCGGGCTCGAGCTCCGCCACGTCGCGCTCGAGGACGTGCGCGAGCAGGAAGTCGAGGCGGCCGCGCCAGCGCAGCGTCCCCAGCACGAGCTCCGTGGCGAGCGCGCGGTCCCGCGCGGGCAGGGCAGAGCGCCCGAGCGCCGCGCGCAGCGCGAGGTCGGCATAGGCCCCCGCCTGCTCCACGCGCATCAGCACGCGCAGCGCGAGGAGCCGCGCGTCGGTGGGCGGCGCGCGCCGCGAGCGCGCCCGTCGGCTTCCCGGCGCGCTCACGGTCCGAGTCGCGCGCCGTCGGGGATCGGGTGCCCGCGCAGGAACGACTCCACGTCGAGAGCGCGCGCGCCCGCGCGCTGGAGCACGAGGGGCACGAGCCAGCCGCGCCCGGTGGCGACGTGGATCTCGCGACGGTCCGCGGCGCGCACCGTCCCCGGGGCGCGATCGACCTCCGCGTCGAGCGCGCGGGCGGCGAGGATGCGCAGCCGCTCGCCGTCCCGGTGTGTCACCGCGCCGGGCCGCGGCGCGAAGGCGCGCACGCGCCGCGCGAGCGACCCGGCGGGCAGACGCCAGTCGAGCTCCAGGTCGGCGGGTTCGAGCTTGGGAGCGAAGCTCGCCCGCGCCGGATCCTGCGGCGTCCAGTGCACGTCGCCGCGCGCGATCGAGTCGAGGGCGTCGGCGATCGCGCCCGCGGCGAGCTCGGCCAGGCGCGCGCCGAGCTCGCCCGCGTTCTCCTCGGGTCCGATCGCCGTCTTCGCCAGCGCGGCCACGGGGCCCGCGTCCATCTCGCGCTCCACGCGCATCACGGAGATCCCCGTCTCGGTCTCGCCCGCGAGGATCGCGTGGGCCACGGGGGCGGCGCCCCGAAGTTTTGGCAGGAGGCTCGCGTGGGCGTTGATGCAGTAGCCGAGGCCCGGGGTCTCGCGCACCCGCTTCGGGAGGAACTGACCGTACGCCACCACCACGCCGAGGTCGAGAGAGCGCGCGCGCAGCTCCGCGAGGAAGGCGGGATCCCCGGCCGACTCGGGCTTGAGGCACGCCACGCCCGCGCGCGCCGCGACCTCCGCGACGGGGGAGGGCGACAGGCGCCGGCCACGCCCGCGCGCGCGGTCGGGCTGCGTCACGACCGCCACCACCGGGTGCGGACCGCGTAGCAACCGCTCCAGCGTGGGCACCGCGAAGTCGGGGGTTCCGAAGAAGGCGAGGGCGAGGCGGCGCGTCAGAGGCGCACGTCCGCAGGCTCGGGCTCCTCCTCGTCCCCGCGCCGCAGCGCCCTCTTTCGCTTCTGCAGGTAGAGCTCGCGCTTCAAGCGGCTGATGCGATCGATGAAGAGCTTGCCGTCGAGGTGGTCGATCTCGTGCTGGAAGCAGACCGCGCGCAGACCTTCGGCGTCGTGGACGCTCTCGCGCCCTTCGAGGTCGCGGGCGCGCACCCGGACGCGCGCCGCGCGTTCGACCTCCGCCTGGAAATCCGGCACCGACAGGCAGCCCTCGAGCCAGGCGAGCGTGCCCTCGCGCGCGAGGATCTCCGGGTTCACGAGGACGAGGGGGTCGCGCTCGGCACCCTCCTCGGTCCAGTCGGTATCCATCACGACGAGCCGCACCGCCTCGCCCACCTGCGGAGCGGCCAGGCCGATGCCCGGCTCGTCGTATATCACCTCGAGCATGTCCGCGGCGAGCGTGCGGATCTCGTCGCTCACGGCCTCGATGGGCCTCGAGACGCGCCGCAGGCGCGGGTCGGGAAACTGGAGGACGGGTCGCAGCGCCATGACCCGGGCAGGATAGCAACCCCCGGAAGGCTCACATCATGTTCACCGGCGCGACGTCCACGCCGACGCGCAGTCCGCGCGGGAGCCGTGCCGCGGCGTCCAGCAGGCGCCGCGCGGCGCCGTGCACCGCCTCGCGGTCGCGTCCCTTGAGGAGGATCTGGAAGCGATGCCGCCCGCGCAGCTTCGCGAGCGGCGACGGCGCGGGGCCGAGCACCTCCACGCCCGCCGCGGCGGCGGGCTCGGCGATCTCGCGCGCCAG
>DASRUS010000168.1:0-8342 GCA_035687825.1 Myxococcota bacterium
GGACCATCCAGGAGTTCGTCCTCGCCGAGGATGTGTGGGCCACGCAGATCACGGAGCTGCGGCTCGGGAACGAGATCGAGGTGGAGATCGACATCAAACCGGGCTCGCAGGCGAACCCGGTCAACCCGCGCAGCCGGGGCGTCCTCCCGGTCGCGCTGCTCGGCTCGGCGTCGTTCGCGGTCGCGGACGTGGACGCGAGCACGCTGGCCTTCGGCCCCGGGGGCGCGGCACCCTCGGGAGACCCCACGTACGAGGACGTCGACGCGGACGGCTTCATCGACCTCGTGGCGCACTTCGGGACTCAGGCGTCGGGGATCGCTTCGGGCGACACGGAGGCGTGTCTGACCGGCACGACATTCGACGGGACGGACTTGCGCGGCTGCGACGCCGTGCGGATCGTGCCGAGCTGCGGGCTCGGTTTCGAGGTGACCCTCGGGCTCGGGCTCCTGCTCTGGCTGCACCGGCGCCGACACCGCGCGCCGGGCTTTCCTGCCTAGAAGGCAACCTCGGAGAACGGCGCCTTCCCGCCGCGCAGCAGGTTCTTGAGGATCTTGCCGGCGGGATTGCGCTGCAGGGCCTGGTCGGTGAACTCCACGATCTCGGGCACCTTGAACGAGGCGAGGTGCGCGGCCACGTGGCGGCGCACGGCCACGGCATCGAGCACGGAGCCGGCGACGCGCTTCACGATCGCCTTCACGCGCTCGCCGAGCTCCGCGTCGGGGACGCCGACGATGGCGGCCTCGTCGATCTCGGGATGGTCCGCGAGGCAGTTCTCGATCTCCGCGCAGTACACGTTCTCGCCGCCGCGCAGGATCATGTCCTTCGCCCGGTCCACCACGAAGTAGAAGCCCTCGGGGTCGCGGTAGCCGAGGTCGCCGGTGTGAAGCCAGCCGTCGCGCACGGCCTCGGCGCTGGCGTCGGGCCGGTTCCAGTAGCCCGGCGTCACGGTGGGCCCGTAGATCAGGAGCTCGCCGAGCTGGCCGTCGGCCAGCTCGCGCCCGTCGGGGTCGACGATCTTCATGTCGAGGACGGGGAGGGGCCGCCCGATGGAGGTCTTGCGGCCGAGCAGGTCCTTGCCGGCGTTGAGCGTCGCCACGCCGTGGGTCTCGGTGAGGCCGTAGGCGTTGCCGAAGCTCGGCTCCACGGGCAGCACCTCGCGGGCGCGCTCGATCGTCTCGGGCGGGGTGGGGGCGCCGCCGAAGGAGATCGCGCGCAGGCTCGAGAGGTCGTACTGCTTCACCTTCTCGTGGTGCACCACGCGGTGCAGCATGGTCGGGATCGCGCCCCAGGTGGTGACACGCTCGCGCTCGACGAGGCGCATCACCGCTTCGGCGTCGAAGCGTCCCTCGAGGAAGACGAGCTTCGAGCCCACGGTGAGGCTCGCGCACACGCTCGAGTGGAGGCCGCCGACGTGGAAGAGGGGTGACGTGAGAAGGGACGTGGGCTGGCCGCCGTCGGTGGGCAGCGGGCTCCCGCTCCCGAGCAGCATGCCCGCCACCCCCGCGAATACGATGCCGATCACCTGCGTCACCGTGCCGCGGTGGGTGGTGATGCAGCCCTTCGAGCGCCCCGTGGTGCCCGAGGTGTAGAGGATCACGAAGGGATCGTCCTCGGCGATGGGATCGGTGGGCACCGAGTCGTGCGGGACGAGGAGCTCCGCGATGGGGACCGTGCCGCGCGGCGGACGCTCGCCGATGTAGAAGACGCGCTCGAGCGCGTCGAGCTTCCCCACGAGCCCCTCGACCCGCGGCCACAGCCGCTCGTCCACCACGAGGAAGCGGCTCCCGGAGTCGGCGAGGCCGTACTCGAGCTCCTCCGGGGCCCACCAGCCGTTGAGCCCCACGCCGATCCCCCCCACGGCGTTCGCGCCGAAGAGCGCGACCAGCCAGTCCGGCGAGTTGTAGGCGAGGATCGCGAGGCGGTCGCCGCCTCGCAGGCCGAAGCCGTCACGCAGCGCGTGGCCGGCGCCCCAGCTGAGGCGCGCGAGCTCGCCGTACGAGATGCGCCGCTCCCCCTGCACCATGCACGTCGCGTCGCCGCGCAGGCCCGCGTTCGCGATCTTCTCGCGCAGGCTCTTCTCGCGGTTCTTGAAGTTCTTCATGGGCCGGCCCCGCACGTCCTCCGTCACCACCTCGAAGGGGGCGCCGGGGGCCGTGAGCTGGGCGACGACTTGCTCGTAGGTCATGACTCCTCCAGCCGCCGAGGATAGCCAGGGGCCTGCGGCTGCGGCCTCACGGGTAGGTGAGGGGGCCCGCCGGGCCGAGCGGCAGCGCCCGAGCAGGAAGAGCGTGGCGGGGTGGGGGAGGGCGTTGCCGATCCGCTCGATCGCGTCGAGGAGGCCACACCCGCGTGGCGCGCAAGGATTCGCCTCGCTCAACGCCCCGCTCCGATGGGAGCGGTCCCGCGAAGGGCGCGCCGCAGACCGGCGGCGGCGAGCGTGAGGCAGAGCGCCGCGGCGCCGCCGGCGAGATCGATCCCGATGTCGCGCAGGGACCCGGTCCGGGCGCGAGCGAAGGCCTGGTGCAGCTCGTCGAAGCTGGCGACCGTGGCCACGCAGGCGAGGCTCACGGCCGCGGCGTGCGCGAGGGGCCAGGCGTGACCGAGGCGGCCCGCGCGCAGGGCGAGGAGCGCCAGCGCCGCGTACACGCCGAGGTGCGCGCCCTTGCGGATCGCGACGTGCAGCCGGTAGATCGTGTCGGCGGACGCGTCGGGGAGCAGCCACTGGAGGAGCGGCCCCAGGATCCCCGACGTGCTCGGGGCCGAGAAGGCGTCGGACGAGAGGGTGAAGATCACGCCCACCCACACGGCAACGGGTGCCCAGGCGCGGATCCAGCTCACGCGAGCGAGGCGTGTCAACGCGGTCATCCCCCCGAAGCGGCGCAGCCCCGGGCCAGGGTATCGAAGCGACGCGGCCCCGTGCATGGGATCCCCCGGCGCGGTCGTTACCCTCCGAGCATGCGCCGCCTTCGCGTCGGGCTCGTCTACGACCTCCACGGGACCTACCCGCTCCGCCCCGGTGATCCGCCGGACGCGGACGCGGAGCACGAGCCCGAGGAGACCGTCGTCGGCCTGGAGGCGGCCCTCGACGGCCTCGGCTGCGAGCCCGTGCGCCTGGGCGCGCCCCACGAGTTGCTCGCGCGCGCGTCGCGTGGCGAGGTCCCGGCGCTCGACGCGGCCCTCTCCATCGCCGAGGGGCGCGGCTCGCGCAACCGCGAGGCCTGGGGTCCTGTGCTCCTCGACCTGCTCGAGGTCCCGGCGCTCGGCTCCGACGCCCTCACGCTCTCGCTCTCCCTCGACAAGGCGTGGACCAAGGACGTGGTCTCGGCCGCGGGCGTGCCCACGCCGGTGCACGCCGTGCTGCGGAGCCCCGCCGAGGCGCACAAGGCGCGCCTGCATTCCCCCTTCCCGCTCTTCGTGAAGCCGCGCTGGGAGGGAACGGCCAAGGGGATCGGGCCCTGGTCGCGCGTGGAGGACGTGGCGTCGCTCGCGGCCGCGGTGGAACGCGTGACGCGCGACTACCGCCAGCCCGCGCTCGTGGAGCCCTTCCTGCCCGGGGCGGAGTACACGGTGAGCGTGATCGGCAACGATCCGCCGCGAGCGCTGCCGGCGCTGCAACGCGCCCTGGAGGCGACGACACGGATCGGTGTCCACGCGCTCGAGCGGCACACGCCGCCGGGAGGCTTCGCGCACTGCGCGCCGGGCCGCCTGGATCCGGGGCTCGAGAGCCGCCTCGCGGAGCTCGCGGTGCGCGCCTTCGGCGCGCTCGAGTGCCGCGACTTCGCGCGCGTGGACCTGCGCCTCGACGCGCGCGGCGAGCCCTGGTTCCTGGAGATCAACCCGCTCCCGAGCTTCGCCCGCGCCGGGTCCTTCGGGATCCTGGCGGAGGTGCTCGGCACCTCCCTCGAGGCGCTCGTGGGCGAGGCCCTCGCGAGCGGCCTCTGCCGCCTGGGGCTCCGCTGATGCCGCGCCCGTCGCACGTCGCGCCCGAGAAGTGGACCGACTGGGTCTGGCAGATGCAGGAGCGCGTGCGCACCGCCGAGGACCTCGCCAGCTTTGTAAAGCCCCACCCGGACGAGGTGCGCGCCATCACGGCCCTGGCCGAACGCTTCCGCTTCGTCATCACGCCCTACTACGCGTCGCTCATGGACCCGGACGACCCCGAGTGCCCGATCCGCCGCCAGGTGGTGCCCCGCAGCGCGGAGCTCGGCGACCCACACGGCGTGGCCGACCCCCTCGACGAGGTGGCGCACTCGCCCGTGAAGAACGTGATCCGCGTGTACCGCGACCGGATCGCCTTCTGCGTGAACAACGAGTGCGCGCTCTACTGCCGCTTCTGCCTGCGCAAGCGCATGCTGGGCGACGAAGACTGGATCATGAAGAAGCGCGAGCTGGACGCGGCGCTCGACTGGATCCGCGCCACCCCGGAGATCCGGGACGTGCTGCTGACCGGCGGTGATCCCCTCGTCTTCTCCGACGACCGGCTCGAGTGGCTGCTCGCCTCGCTGCGCGAGATCCCCCACGTGGAGATCGTGCGGCTCGGGACGCGCCTGCCGGTGACGCTGCCCTTCCGCGTGACGGATGCGCTGTGCCGCGTGCTGGAGCGCTTCCATCCGATCTGGGTCAACACGCACTTCAACCACCCGAAGGAGCTGACACGAGAGGCGGCCGAGGCCTGCGATCGCCTCGCCCGCGCGGGCGTTCCGGTGGGCAACCAGAGCGTGCTGCTGCGCGGGATCAACGACGACGAGGCCACGATGAAGGCGCTCTGCGAGGGCCTCGTGCGCATGCGCGTGCGTCCGTACTACTGCTACCAGGCCCAGCTCCTCGAGGGCACGGAGCACTTCCGGGTGCCGATCGAGCGGGGCATCGAGCTCTTCCGCCGGCTGCGCGGCCGCACCAGCGGCTTCGCGATCCCCCTCTACGTGCTCGACACGCCGTACGGGAAGGTGCCGCTCGCCCACCCGCACGTGCGCGGCCGCGAGGGCGACTTCGTGGTGGTGGAGAGCTTCGACGGCCGCCTCTGGCGCGAGCGCAACCCGAACGGCTGAGGAGGTGAGCTGAACTTCGGGGACGTTCCACCTGGATCGCAACTTCGGGGACGGTCCTGGGCTCCGGCGTACGATCGGCCACGGATGGCGGATCGCGGTCGAGCCCAGGAGGAGTGTCCCGGAAGTTTCGATCCAGGTGGAACGTCCCCAAAGTTCAGCTGCGGCCGAAACCGCCGTTGACGCTGATGGCCTGGCCCGTGAGCCAGCTCGAGCGGTCCGACGCGAGGAAGGCGACGACGGGCGCGATGTCGCGCGTCTCCCCGAGGCGGCCGAGGGGGTAAAGGCTAGCGGCGCGCTCGCGCTGCTCCGGGGTCCAGCCCGCGGTCATGGGCGTGGCGGTGACGCCGGGGCAGACGGCGTTCACGCGCACGCCGAAGCGGCCCATCTCCACGGCGAAGGCCTTGGAGAACGCGATCACCGCGCCCTTGGTCGCGGAGTAGACGACCATGCGCTTCTCGCCGAGCTTGCCGGCCTCGGAGGCGATGTTCACGATGGAGCCGCGCCGCTGCTCGACCATGATCGGCGCGATCGCGTGGCTCGCGTTCAGCACGCCGCGCACGTTCACGTCGAGCAGCACGCTCCAGTCCCCGGGACGCGACTGCAGGAAGAAGCCGTCGCCGCCCACCCCCGCGCACGCCACGAGCACGTCGATGGCGCCGAAGCGCGAGCGCGCCGCTTCCGCGAGGCGCGTGCAGTCCTCGTGGCGCCGCACGTCAGCGAGGACCCCCTCGGCCTCGGCGCCGAGGTCCTTCAGGCCGGCGAGGGTCTCGTCGAGCCCCGTCGCGTTCACGTCCGCGACCACGAGATGCGCGCCCTCGCCCGCGAGCGTGCGCGCGATCTCGCGACCGATCCCCGAGGCTCCCCCCGTCACGACGGCGGTGCGTCCTTCGAGCAGGAGATCCATGCGATCCTCTGGAACGACGTCGTTCCCGCGGCGCGCGGAGGCGCCGCGTCCGGGCGGGAGCATAGCCCGGCGAGGGGATCCCAGGCGTGGGGAGCGCCGGTCAGCGGGGATCGGGCGCGAGGGGGAGGCGCAGCACGAAGGCCGTCCCGCCGCCCTCGGGCTTGGTCACGGCGATCGCGCCCCCGTGGTCGTCCACCACCTTCTTCACGATGGCGAGGCCGAGGCCCGTGCCGCCCTTCTTGCGAGCGGTGACGAAGGGCTCGAAGATCCGTGCGCGGATCTCCTCGGGGATCCCGACCCCGGTGTCGGCGACGCAGACGAGCGCCGAGCCCTCCTCGCGCGCGGTGGAGACGCGCAGCGCGCCGCCCTCGGGCATCGCCTCGAGCGCGTTCTGGACGAGGTTGCGGAGCGCGCGGCGCAGGCCGTCCTCGTCCACGAGGACGCGCGCGCCGCTCGCGAGGTCGAGCTCGAGCTCGACCCCGGCGCGGGAGGCCTCGTCGAGGAGCGTCGCGAGCGCCGACTCCACCACCGCGTCGAGCTCCTCCTCCACGCGCTCGGCGGCCGCCTGGCTCGCGCGCGTCACGTCGAGGAGGTCGGCGCACATGCGCTGCAAGCGCTCCGCCTCGGCGTGGATCTCGCCCGCCAGCTCCTCCGGCGCGGGCGCCCCGGGGTCGGCGGGGTCGCGCCGCAGGATCTCGCCGCTCGACGAGAGGATCGTGGTGAGCGGCCCGCGCAGGTCGTGCACGATCATCGCGATCATGCGGCCGATCGCGGCGAGGCGCTCGGCGTCGAGGCTGCGCCGCTGGGCGCGGGCCAGGGAGTCGAGCGTGAGCTGCAGCTCGTGGTTGGCGGCGGAGAGGTTTGCCACGAGCCGGTCGTTGTCGCGCGCGAGGGCGACCCGCTCCAGGACGGTGCGCGCGGTGAGCTGGAGCTCCTCGGGAGCGCAGGGCTTCGTCAGGTGCGCGTGCACGCGCCCGCGGTTGATCGCGTCGATGGTGGAGGCGAGGTCGGTGTAGCCGGTGATGAGGATGCGGCCGGTGGCGGGCGAGCGCTCGGCGATCCGGGTGAGGAGCTCGACCCCCGACATCCCGGGCATGCGCTGATCGGTGACGACCAGGTCGAGATCGGCGTCGCGCGCGAGCTCCCAGGCCTCCTCGCCCCCGCTCGCGCGCTCCACGCGGCCGAGCTTCTGGAGGCAGCGGGCGAGGAGCTCCACCCCCCGGGGCTCGTCGTCCACCACCAGGATGCGAAAGGAGGCCTCCATGCTCGCTCCATCGGCGGCCCCGGCGGTGGGGATTAGCCGCCGCCCTGCCGCATACTCCCGGGCCGAGAGGGGGGGATGGGGGACGCGGCCAGCGAGACCGCGCGGGGCGGGACCCGCTTCGGAGCCGCGGCGCTGCTCCTCGGCGCGAGCGTCCTCCTCTCGCGCGTGCTCGGCTATGCGCGAGAGGCCGTCCTCGCCTACCAGGTGGGTGCGGGGCCCGAAGCCGACGCCTACCGCGCGGGCTTCCAGATCCCGGACCTCCTCAACTACTTCCTGGCAGGGGGGGCGCTCTCGGTGGCGTTCGTGCCCCTCTACACGAGGGCGCGCGCTCGCGGCCGCCCCGAGGCGGAGCGGCTCCTCGCCACGGTCCTGGGGACGATCGGCGCCCTCTCGATCCTCGGCACCGCGCTCCTCTGGTGGCAGGCCGAGGCGCTCGTGGCGCTCCAGTTCCCGCGCTTCGACGAGCCGACGCGGGCGCTGACCGTGCACGTGACCCGCATCGTGCTGCCCGCCCAGATCTTCTTCCTCACCGGCGGCATCGTGCGGGCGGTGCTCATGGCGGAGGGACGCTTCGGCGCCCAGGCCGCGGCGCCGCTCCTCTACAACGGCTGCGTCATCGCCGGCGGGCTCCTCCTCGCGCCGCGCCTCGGCGTGGAGGGCTTCGCGTGGGGAGCGCTCGCGGGCGCCTTCCTCGGGAACTTCCTGCTCGGCTGGGTGGACGTGCTGCGCCGCGTGCGGTTGCGCGTGCGCGTGGCGCCCTTCGACCCCGACTTCCGCCACTACCTCGTCGTGGCCGCGCCTCTCATGTTCGGGGTCACGCTCCTCGTCGTGGACGAGTGGTACGAGCGCTGGTTCGGCGGCCTGCTGGAGCCGGGCACGGTGGCGCAGCTCGGCTACGCGCGGCAGCTCATGCTCGTGCCCGTGGCGATCGTGGGCCAGGCGCTGGCCGCGGCGGCGCTCCCCTTCATGGCGCGCCTGTGGTCCGAGGGGCGGCGGCTCGAGCTCGACGCGCTGGTGCTGCGCACGCTGCGCGTCGGGGTGTCGATCGCGGTCGTCGCCGCGGGGGTGCTCTTCGCCCTGGCCGAGCCCGTGGTGGCCGTCGTGTACCAGCGCGGGCGCTTCTCGG
>DASRUS010000169.1:0-4778 GCA_035687825.1 Myxococcota bacterium
TGCGACTCGTACCACCGCTGGCGCGAGGACGTGGCGCTGCTGCGCGAGATGAACCTCACCAGCTACCGCTTCTCCATCGCGTGGCCGCGCATCCAGCCCTCGGGAGCGGGGCCCGCGAACCGCAAGGGCCTCGACTACTACCGGCGCCTGGTGGACGCGCTCCTGGAAGCGGGCATCCGCCCCTTCCCCACGCTCTACCACTGGGACCTCCCCCAGGCCCTCGAAGACCGCGGCGGCTGGCCGAACCGCGACACCGCGGGGCGCTTCGTCGACTACGCGGAGACGGTGGTCCGCGCCCTCGGCGACCGCGTGCGGGAGTGGCTGATCCTGAACGAGCCGGGCGTCTTCACGACGGTCGGCTACCTGCTCGGCGTGCACGCGCCCGGCCGCCGGGACTTCGACGCCTTCCTGCGCGCGACCCACGTCGTGAACCTCGCCCACGGCCAGGCCTTCCGGGCGCTGAAGGCCCTCGACCCGGGCCTGCGGATCGGCACGGCCTTCAGCATGAGCCACTGCGAGCCCGCGGGCGGCTCCGAAGCCGACGCCGCGGCGGCGGAGCGCTGGCACGGCTTCGTGAACGACTGGTACCTCTCCCCGGCGCTGCGCGGCCGCTACCCGAACGCCTTCCGCGGCGGCGAGCCGCCGGCCGCGGCGCTCGGCATGCGCGACGGCGACCTCGAGCTCGTGCGCGCGCCGCTGGACTTCGTGGGCATCAACCTCTACTTCCGCACGCTCGTGAAGGACAACCCCGGCGATCCGAATCTCGGCGCGACGGCGGTCGGGCCTTTTGGCGGCGACGTGGGACCGAAGACCGACTTCGGCTGGGAGGTGTGGCCCGACGCGCTCCACGACATGATCCTGCGCGTGACGCGCGACTACGACCGGCCGACGATCGAGATCACCGAGAACGGCTGCTCCTACGGCGATGGACCCGACGCGAGCGGCGCGATCCGCGACGTGCGGCGCATCGACTTCTACCGCGGCTATCTCGAAGCGGTCGCGCGCGCGATCGAGAAGGGAGCCGACGTGCGCGGCTACCACGCCTGGACGCTGCTCGACAACTTCGAGTGGGCTGAGGGCTTCGCGCAGCGCTTCGGGCTCGCGTGGGTGGACTTCGCGAGCCGGGCTCGCACGCTCAAGGACTCGGGGCGTTGGTTCGGCCGCGTGGCCGCGGAGAACGGCTTCGATTGAAGCCGGGGCGTGCTCTCCCGCCGGATCAGATGCGGTCGATGGGCCGGTGCAGCAGGAAGACCATGAGGAGCGCGGCCGCGGGGAGGACGCGCAGCGGGGAGGACGCGTCGGGCATCCCCTTCGCCGCGCCGAGCGCGGCGTCGAGCGCCGCCAGGCCCGCGACGAGGCCGATCGCGAGGAGCGCGACCGCGATGACCTGCTTGCGCATGCCTGGCTCTCCGATGGCGCGAGCCCCGGGCGGACGCCGGGCCTCATCTCGGTGGGTGCCCCGTCCCGGCCGCGGGGTGACGCGGGCGCGGGCCGGAACGCGCCGGGCGGCTGCGCCCCGGACGGCCCTGCGCTATCCAAATCCCCCATGCCGGATGAAGCCCGCGAATCGACGAAGTCGCACACCCTCCCCTGGGAGCCGCCGGGCTTCGAGGTGATCTCGCTCGCCTGCGAGATCAGCGGCTACGCCCCCGACGATCAGCCGCTCGTCTAGCAGACCGGCGCGCGGAGCCCCCCGGGCGGCGCCGCGCGGGGCCGGGAGACGGGGTGCGCCGCAGCCCCTCCCCTGCACCCGCAGGCCGCTCCCTGCGCCCGCACGCTTCCGAGCCGACCCGGGAGCGCTCCGGAGCCCTCCGCGTCCTGGCACGCCGCTTGCTCTCCCCCTCGCCCATGGCCTGCTTTCCGGTTTCGCGTCGCTCGATCCATAATCGCGCCCGGGGGCGGACGGCCGGCTGGAGCCCGGCAGGAGGCGTGGAGATGGACGAGCTCCCTCGGCGTGGGCGGCGCCGCGCGCTGCCGGTCCCCGGCCCGGACTCGCCTGACCCGGAGCCCCCGCCCCGGCGCGACGAGCGGTCGCGCCGGCGCGCCCGGGACCTCGCCCCCGAGGAGCGCGCCTACCGCGAGGCCCGGCGCGCGGCGGGGCTGCGCCTGGGCTTCGTGACCCACCTCGTCCCCTACACCGCCACGTGTCTGTTCCTGCTCTTCGTGGCGGGCTTCCGGGCGGCCATGATCGTGGCCCTGGCCTGGGGCATCGGGGTCGCGTGCCACGGCTTCCTCGCCGTGGTGGCCCCGGAGCTGCGCCGGCGCTGGATCCACGACGAGGTGCTCCGGCGCGTGGACGTGGACGTGTCGCGCAACCGCCGCGAGCTCGAGGGCCGCCACGCCCGCTCGCTCGAGGAGCTCTCCGCCTCCATCGCCCACGAGATCCGCAACCCCATCACTGCGGCCAAGAGCCTGGTGCAGCAGCTCGGCGAGGATCCGGGCTCCGGCGAGAACGTCGAGTACGCGAAGGTGGCGCTCACGGAGCTGGAGCGCGTGGAGCGCTCGATCTCCCACCTGCTCCGCTTCGCGCGCGAGGAGGAGCTCGAGATCAAGGAGGTGCGCCTCGCCGACGTGATCGATTCCGCGCTCGAGTCGTTCCGCGACCGCATCGAACGGCAGGGCGTGACGCTCGCGTGCGACACCGGGGCCGCCGGCTCCGTGCAGGGCGATCCGGAGAAGCTGCGCCGCGTGGTGATCAACCTCGTGGGCAACGCGCTCGACGCCGTCCAGGGGCGCCCCGCCCCGCGCCTCGAGATCGCGGCCGGGGAGAACCTGGCGGGCAGCGAGGCGTGGCTGCGCGTGCGGGACAACGGCCCCGGCATCGAGCCCGCGCGCCTCGAGCGGGTCTGGAGCCCCTTCCACACCTCGAAGCCCGCGGGCACGGGTCTCGGGCTCGCCATCACGCGCAAGCTCGTGGAGGCGCACCAGGGCAGCATCGAGCTGGACTCGCGCCCGGGCGAGGGCAGCGAGTTCGTGGTGCGCTTCCCCAAGCGCCGCGACGCCGGGGGGCGAGCGTGAAGCCGCGCATCCTGATCGTGGAGGACGAGGCCGCGATCCGGCTCGCGCTCTCGGGGCTGCTGCGCCGGGAGGGCTACGAGGTCGCGCAGGCCGAGCACGGCGAGGCGGCGCTCCAGGCGCTCGCCAGCGAGTCCTTCGACCTCGTGCTCACCGACCTCGCCCTGGGGGGCGGCGCCACGGGCATGGACGTGCTCCGCCAGGCGAAGCAGCTCCGCCCCGGCCTGCCCGTCGTGATGATCACCGCCCACGGCTCCGAAAAGGTGGCCGTCGAGGCCATGAAGCTCGGCGCCGCGGACTACGTGCCGAAGCCCTTCGACAACGACGAGATCCGCCTCGTCGTGGGCCGGGCCCTGGAGCGCACGCGCCTCGAGCGCGAGAACCGCGAGCTGCGCGAGCGCGTGGAGCGCAGCTTCCGCTTCGACAACCTGATCGGATCGGGCGCGGCCATGCGCCAGGTGTTCGAGGTGATCCGCAAGGTCGCGGAGACGGATCTCACCGTGCTCATCCGGGGCGAGAGCGGCACGGGCAAGGAGCTCGTGGCGGAGGCGCTCCACCAGCACAGCACGCGCGCGCGCGGCCCCTTCGTCGCGGTGAACTGCGCCGCCATCAGCCGCGAGCTCGTGGAGAGCGAGCTCTTCGGTCACGAGAAGGGCGCGTTCACCGGAGCCGACGCCCGGCGCAAGGGCCGCTTCGAGAGCGCGAGCGGGGGCACGATCTTCCTGGACGAGATCGGCGACATGGCGCCCGAGACCCAGGCCAAGGTGCTGCGCGTGCTCCAGGAGCGGCGCTTCGAGCGCGTGGGCGGGAGCGCCCCGGTGGAGGTGGACGTGCGCGTGCTCGCCGCCACGCACCGCGACCTGGAAGCCGATGTGAAACGGGACCGCTTCCGCGAAGACCTCTACTACCGCTTGAAGGTCGTGGAGATCGAGATCCCGCCCCTGCGCGAGCGCCCCGAGGACGTGCCGGCCCTGGTGGACCGCTTCCTCGGCGAGCTCGCCGAGCGCCTGGGGCGTCCCGAGAAGACGATCCGCGCCGCGGCCCTGGCGCGCCTCGCCGGCTTCGCCTGGCCGGGCAACGTGCGCGAGCTCCGCAACGTGGTGGAGCAGGCCGCGGTGCTGGCGACGGGCGAAGCCATCGAGGAGGCGGACCTGCGCCTCCCGGACGCGGACGCGGGGGTCCCGGCCGACGTCGGCGCCCCGGACCTCTCCTTCGCGGAGGCGAAGCGACGCACGGTCCTCGACTTCGAGCGCCGCTACCTGCTCGCCGCCCTCCGCCAGCACGGGGGCAACATCTCCCGCGCCGCGGCCGCGATCGGCATGGTGCGCCAGAGCCTCCAGCAGAAGATCCGCGAGCTCGGGCTGCGGGACGAAGAGTGGACCGACGGCGACGAGCCCCCGGACCCCAAGGAGTGACGCCATGACCGATCGACCCTCGGGCCCCCTGGCCCGCCTCTGGAACGTCGTCGCGGGCCGCTTCACCGTGTGGGTGCGCGAGCGGGAGAACCGGAGCCCGCGCGCCGTCTACGAGCAGGCCATCGCCCAGCGCATCGCGCACTACGAGCACCTGAAGCAGGCCGTGGCGGGGATCCTCTACGTGCGCGCGAAGCTCGAGGGCGAGATCGGCGACCGGCGCGTCGAGCTCGCGCGCCTCCACGACGACCTGAAGCGCGCGGTGCGCAAGGGCGACGACGACCTCGCCACGACCCTCGTCCTCCACAAGCAGCGCCTGCTGGAGGACCTGGAGCGCGCCGAGGGCGAGCT
>DASRUS010000170.1:0-5441 GCA_035687825.1 Myxococcota bacterium
GGAGCCCTCCGTGGGCCGGTCGAGTCCCGCGAGGAGGTGGAGCAGGGTGGACTTGCCCGAGCCCGACGGGCCCATCAGCGCCACGAAGCGGCCGCGCGGGACGTGGAGCGTCACGTGGTCGAGGGCGCGCACCTCGTCCGCACCGCGGCGATACACACGCGAGACGTTCTCGATCTGGATCACCGGGACTCCGAGGCGCTCCCCCGCGAGTCTACCGAAGCCGCGCGGGAGCGCTGGGGCGGCCGCGTCCGCCGCCCTGTCTCCGCCGGGAGCGCGCGATATGCTTCGCGGCCCCCCGGGTTGGGGGTGGGAGGCCGTGCGCGCATGACCTGGGAGGCCTGGTTCCCTTCACGGTGGCGGCGCTCTACGTCCCGGCGGGCGCCGCGGAGAAGACCGGATCTTGGCGAGTGCACACAGGAGGCTGCATGGATCTGCTGGCCCAGGCCCTCGATCTCTTCCTGAACCTCGACGAGCACCTGAACCACTGGGCGGGCGTGCTCGGCCCGTGGCTCTACGTGCTGCTCTTCGTGGTGGTGTTCTGCGAGACGGGGCTCGTGGTGACGCCCTTCCTGCCGGGCGACTCGCTGCTCTTCGCGGTGGGCGCGCTCTGCTCCATCGAGGGCTCGGCGCTCTCGCTCCCCCTCGTGCTCGGCGCGCTCTTCGTCGCGGCCGTGCTCGGCGACGCCGCGAACTACTCCATCGGCCGCTACCTCGGGCCGGTGGTCTTCGCGAGCGAGCACTCGCGCTTCCTGAACCGACAGCACCTGATCCGCACCCAGGAGTTCTACGGCCGGCACGGGGGCAAGACGATCTTCCTGGCGCGCTGGGTGCCCATCGTCCGGACCTTCGCGCCCTTCGTCGCGGGCATCGGGCGCATGGCGTACCACCACTTCGCGATGTGGAACGTGACGGGGGCCGGGGCCTGGCTGCTCTCCATGACGCTCGCCGGCTACTTCTTCGGGCACATCCCCATCGTGAAGCGGAACTTCGAGACCGTGATCCTCGCCATCGTCGCGATCTCGCTCATGCCGATCCTGATCGAGTGGGTGCGCGCGCGACGCCAGGCGAGCGTGGCTGGGGCGAGCTAGGCGCGGACGCGAGCCGGGCGCGGCGGGCCGCCGCGCCGCCGGGGGGGATCCATGGCCGATCGGGCGCCGCCGGGCTTCCAGGTTCGTGGGCTCGGGGTGTGGCTGTGTTGGGCGGTGGTCTACGCGGACATCGGCACGAGCATCTACTACGTGCCGGGGATCCTCTCGCGCGAGGTGGGCGCGAGCGCCGCGAGCTTCGTCCTCGCCACGAGCATCGCGTTCCTGTTCCTCGCGTGGAAGTACACCGAGATCGCCGCGCGCTATCCGGACGGCGGGGGCGTGGTCTCGGTGGCGACGGACGCCTTCGGCCCGCGCGCCGGCGCGGTCGGCGGGATGCTGATCCTGGTGGACTACTTCCTCACCGCCGCGATCTCTTCGGTGTCGGGCTTCACCTACCTGGCCTCGCTCCTGCCCTGGCTCGGCGGCTCCGAGATGATCCTCGCCGCGTTCGGCCTGGCGCTGCTCGGGGTGCTGAACTGGGTGGGGATCCGCGAGTCGGCGCTCGCGAGCTCGGTGGTCGGGGTCGCGGCGCTGCTCCTCCTCTTCGTGCTCGTCGGCGTCACGGCCTTCCAGATCGATGCGGGGCAGTGGGCGCGCGTGGGCGACTCGCTCGGCTCCGCCGGCCGCATCCCGCTCGCCGACGCCGTGACCGGCTACGCGGTGGCCTGGCTCGCCTTCAGCGGCCTCGAGTCGATGGCGCAGATCTCGCCCGCCATGCGCGCGCCGCGCGCGCGCACCGCGGGCCTCGCCATGCTGCTCGTGGGCGCGACGATCCTCGCCACCTCGCCGCTGCTCACCGCCTTCGCGACGACGCTGCTCGATCCCGCCCGGGCGAACCCCGACGCGCTCCAGTCCGAGCTCGCCTTCGCGATGGGCGGGCCGGCGCTGCGCGCGGCGGTCGTGGTGAGCGCCTCGGCGCTGCTGCTCTTCGCCGCGAACACCGCCATCGTCGGCACCTATCACGTGGTGCAGGCGCTCGCCCACGGCGGCTTCCTGCCGGGCGCGCTCCTCGAGCGCTCGGAGCGCTTCGGCACGCCCGGGCGCGGGATCGCGCTGGCGGTGGCGGCGCCGATCGTGGTGCTCGTCGCGACGCAGGGGCACATCGGCACGCTGGCCGACCTCTACGCGTTCGGCCTGCTGGGCGCGTTCGTGCTGGCCTCGCTCGCCCTCGACCGCGTCCGCGTGGGCGAAGGGCGCATCGGGCTCGGCTTCGCGGTCGGCGTCGCCACGACGCTCCTCGTGATCCTGGCCTGGTTCACGAACCTGCTGGAGAAGCCGTACGCGACGCTCTTCGGCGGATCGCTCACGCTGATCATGCTCGGCTACGGACTCGTGCAACGCGGCGACGTGAGGCTGCGCCTCGAGCCGTCGCCCACGCTGCGGCCCGAGGAGGCGGAGCGCGTGGCGGCGGAGACGCCCGCGGCGGCGCGCCTGCTCACCCTCGACGAGGCGCTCGAGGTGGCGAGCGTCTACCGCCCGCGCACGCTCGTGTGCCTGCGCGGCCCGAACCCGCGGCTGCTCGAGGAGGTGGCGGTCCACCTGCGCGGGCGCGACGAGCGCGACGTGGCGCTGCTCTACGTGGACGAGGTTCCAGGCCTCTTCGTGCCGCGCGACATCGAGCCCACCCGCGAGGCCCGGAGCGTCCTCGACCAGGCCGTCGAGTGGTTCGAGAGCCGGGGGGTGACGGCCCTCCCGATCTGGCGGATCGCGAACGACGCGGGGCTCGCGATCGCGGGAGCGGCCGCGCGCCTCGAGGTGGAGGCCGTCTTCGTGGGCACCTCCACGCGCGGCGCCCTGTGGCGGATCCTGCGCGGGAACGTCGTGGCGCGCCTGGTGGCGCGAGCTCCGGCGAGCACGCGCATCGTGATCGTGGGGTGAGGGGCGAAGCTCGCGGGACTCCGCTCGCGGGTCGCCTCTCGACGTGGAAGAACGGCGCCCGCGGGTGCTTCCGCTCAGCGGTAGTCGTGCGAATCCGGTAGCGCGTCGCGTGGCGTCAGCGGCACGAGCTCGCGCACGCGCACGTGGACGACGCCGTCCACGTTCTGCACGGGCCCCGCGAGCTCGAGCAGGCTCGCCGTGTGCAGCGGCACCCGGAAGCGCTCGAACTCGCGCGGGGTCAGCACCGCGTTCGCCGTCCCGGTCTCGTCCTCGAGCGTGAGGAAGCAGAAGCCCTTCGCCGAGCCCGGGCGCTGGCGCACGATCACGTGCCCCGCCGTGCGCACGAAGCGTCCGTTCGGGGTGGTGCGCAGCTCCGCAGCCGACACGATGCCCCGTCGGCGCAGCCCCGCGCGCAGGTGCGCGAGGATCTGCGGGCCGGTGGTGATCCCCGCGAGCCGATAGTCGGCGAGCGTCTCCTCGAGCGGCGACATCTCCGGCACGGGCGCCTCGCTCGCGGGCGGCGCGACGCCCGCGAAGAGCGAGCGGGGATCGCGCTCGAGGGCCGCCACCTGCCAGAGCGCGGCGCGCCGGCCCCGCGCGCCGGGCTCGAGGGAGGCGAGGGCGCCGAGCTCGGCGAGCGCTTCGAGCTCGTCGCGGCGCAACGCCACGCGCCGCACGAGGTCGGCCGCGTTCGCGAAGGGCGCGCGGCCCCGCTCTGCCTCGATCGCGCGCGCCGTCCCCTCGCGCAATCCGGCGACGTAGCGAAGGCCGAGGCGCACGGCGAGAGGAGCCGAGGCCGAGGTCGGGCGCCGGTGCCGGGTGCCGAGGGGGTCGTCGCTCATGGCTCGGCGGCCAACAGGCTCGGGTGTCACTTTCGCGGAGCACGTTTCCGGTACACCTGCCGAAGCCCGTGGCCGCCTGCGCTCTACTTCGCGCCGACCCCCTCGGCACCCGGCACCGGGATCCGGGCCTGCGGGGGACGACCCCCTCAGCGCCCGGCACCGGCGCGCTGCCACCCCGTCGCGCTCCAACGTGCACTCCCAATCCGAGTGCACGACGTCGATCGCCCGCACCTCGACCCCGTGGCGCTGCGCGTCCTTCACGAGCGTCGCGGGTGCGTAGAAGCCCATGGGATACGCGTTCAGCAGCCCCGCCAGGAACGCCGCCGGGTGGTGGACCTTCAGGTACGCCGACGCGTAGGCGAGGAGCGCGAAGGAGGCCGCGTGCGACTCGGGGAACCCGTAGAGCGCGAACGAGGTGATGCCGCGCACGATCTCCTCCTGCGCCTCGCCCCGGATCCCGCGCGCCGTCATCCCCGCGCGCAGGCGCCCCTCGATCTTGTGCATGCGCTCGGTGGATCGCTTGAAGCCCATGGCGCGGCGCAGCTCCTCGGCCTCGCCGCCCGTGAAGCCCGCCGCCGTCATGGCGATGCGCAGGAGCTGCTCCTGGAAGATCGGGACGCCGAGCGTGCGCGCGAGGATGGGCTCGAGGCAGGGGTGCGGGTACGCGACGGGCTCGCGGCCCGCGCGCCGCTCGAGGTAGGGGTTCAGCATGCGCCCCACGATGGGGCCGGGCCGGATGATCGCTACCTCCACCACGAGGTCGTAGAAGGTCCGGGGCTGCATGCGCGGCAGCGTCGCCATCTGCGCGCGGCTCTCGATCTGGAACGTGCCCATCGTGTCGGCGCGGCGGATCGCCGCGTAGGTGGCGGGATCGTCGGGCGGGAGGTGCGCCAGGTCCACGGTCGCGCCCTCGTGCTCGCGCGCGAGGACGAGCGTGCGCTCGAGGGCGTCGAGCATGCCCAGGCCGAGGAGGTCGATCTTGATGATGCCGAGGTCGGCGCAGTCGTCCTTGTCCCACTGCACGACGCGGCGGCCCGCCATGGCCGCGGGCTCGATGGGCACCACCTCGTCGAGGCGCCCGGCGGCGATCACGATCCCCCCCGTGTGCTGGCCCACGTGGCGGGGCAGGCCCTGCACCGCCTGGACGAGCCAGAGGAGGCGGCGGATGCGCGGCGCCTCGGGATCCACCCGCGCCTGACGCAGCGTCCGAGCCACCTCGTCGAGGTCGTCGCGGTGCTCGAGCGTCGCGAGCACGCGCGCCAGGCGGTCAATCGCGTTCGCGTCGAGCCCGAGCACCTTGCCCATCTCGCGCACGGCGAGCCGCGTGCGATAGGTGATCACCGTCGCGGTCATGGCGGCGCCGCGCTCGCCGTAGCGCTCGAAGACGTACTGGATCACGCGCTCGCGCTTCTCGCCGGAGGGGAGGTCGAGGTCGATGTCGGGCCACTCGCCGCGCTCCTCGGAGAGGAAGCGCTCGAAGAGGAGCTCCATCCCCACCGGGTCCACCGCGGTGATGCCGAGGGCGTAGCAGACGGCGCTGTTCGCGGCGGAGCCGCGCCCCTGGGCGAGGATCTTCTCGGCGCGGGCGAAGCGCGCGACGTCGTGGACGATGAGGAAGTAGCCGGCGAGGTCG
>DASRUS010000171.1:0-11782 GCA_035687825.1 Myxococcota bacterium
GCGCCGCGCCGAGGCGGCGCGATGAAGTGGCTCCCCTTCGTGTGGCGCAACCTCTCCCGCAACCCGCTGCGCTCGGCGCTCACCGGCGGCGCCATCGCGCTCGCCATCGCGCTCGTCTGCCTGCTGCGCACGATGCCCGACGGCCTGAACGTGCTGCTCGAGAGCGTCGCCTCGAACACGCGCGTGGTGGTGCACAACGAGGCGGGCCTCGTGTATCCGCTGCCCTACGCGTACCTCCAGAAGGTGCGCGCCCTGCCGGGGGTCGTCTCCGCGGCGAGCTGGACATGGTTCGGCGGCGTCTTCATCGAAGAGGAGGGGGTGAGCTTCCCCAACTTCGCGATCGAGCCCGACTCCATCGGGTCGGTCTGGGCCGACTGGGGCCTCGATCCCGCGGCGCTCGACGAGTTCCGCCGCAACCGCGACGGCGCCATCGTGGGCCGCGGCACGCTCGCGCGCTACGGCTGGAAGCTCGGCGACCGCATCACGCTCCAGGGCTCGGTCTTCCCGGTGGATCTCTCCTTCCGCATCGTGGGCGAGATCCCGAACGAGCGGGCGCCCCACTTCTGGTTCCAGCGCGAGTACCTGGACCAGGCGCTCCAGGCCCGCGGCGGCCGCCTCGACTTCCTGGGCACGATCTGGCTGCGCGTGGACGACGCGGCGCGCGTCGAGCCGCTCATGCGCGAGATCGACGAGATGTTCCGCAACAGCGAGGCGCAGACCTCCTCGGAGACGGAAAAGAGCTACTTCAAGAACTTCTTCGGGCAGCTCGAGGGCTTCGTCACGGTGATCCTGATCGTGACCGGGCTCGTGGCGCTCTGCATCGTGTTCATCGCCGCCAACACCGCGAGCATGTCCGTCCGCGAGCGCATGCGCGAGATCGCGATCCTGAAGGCCGTGGGCTTCGACCGCCGCCTCGTGTTCGGGACGCTCGTGGCGGAGGCGACGCTGCTCTCCGGCGCGGCGGGCGTGGTGGGCGCGCTCGGGGCCTTCGCGCTCAGCTGGTTCGTGCGCCAGTACGTCTCGGGCTGGAACCCCCAGCTCGGCCCGCTCGGGAGCTTCATCGTGACCCAGGCGGTCCTGGTCCAGGGCCTCTTCCTGGCGCTCTTCGTGGGGATGCTCTCGGGCCTCGTGCCCTCCTTCGGCGCCTCGCGGCGCGGCGTGGCGCAAACGCTGCGAGAGGTGTTCTAGGGTGCTGCCTCTGCGCTACAGCGTGGGGAGCCTGCTGGCCCGCCGCACGCGGACGCTCCTCACCCTGGTCGTGGTCGCCCTGGTCGTGGTGGCGGCCACCCTCTTCCTGGGCCTCGTCTCGAGCCTGAAGCGCACGCTCGTCTCCACCGGCTCGCCGGACAACCTGGTGGTGCTGCGCAAGGGGTCCACGAACGACGGCTCGAGCGCACTCCCGCTCGAGGCCTTCCAGGCGGTGCGCTTCTTCGAGGGCATCGCCCGGGACGACGCGGGCCAGCCGCTCGTGTCGTCCGAGCTGGTCGTGCAGCCGTTCTTCCACAAGCCCGACGGCGGGCGCGAGAACGTGCTGGTGCGCGGCGTCGAGCCCGTGGCGCTCCAGGTGCACGAGCAGGTGCGCCTCGTGGAGGGCCGCTTCTTCCGCCCCTCGAGCGGCGAGGCGATCGTGGGAGACGGCGTGGCGGGACGCTACGTGGGCGCGCGGGTGGGCGAGGAGCTCCGCTTCGGCCGCGGCTCGTGGCGCGTCGTGGGGCGCTTCGAGAGCGGCGGCAGCTCGCTCGAGAGCGAGGTATGGGTGGACGTGCGCGAGCTCGCCCGCGACGCGCGCCGCCCGCTGCCGTACTCGGGCTTCCGCGTGCGCGTGGCGCCGGGCGCGGACGCCGGCGCCCTGGCCCGCCGCATCGGCGACGACTCGCGCTTCGCCCTCGAGGCGCAGCCCGAGACCGAGTACTACGCCGAGCAGGCTCAGTCGGCCAACACGCTCTACTTCCTGGTGGTGGGGCTCGCCGTGCTGGCCGGGATCGGCGCCGCCTTCGGGGCCACCAACACGCTCTACGCCGCGGTGCAGGCGCGCACTGCGGAGATCGGGACGTTGCGCGCGCTCGGCTTCTCGCGCGCGGCGATCCTCGGCTCGTTCCTGCTGGAGTCGCTGCTGCTGGCCGTGGCCGGCCTCGTCGTGGGCGGTGCGCTCGCCACGCTGCTGGCCCGGGCCATCTCGCGGTGGCTCGGCGGCATCGGCTTCGGCGGCGCGACCTTCACCACGAACGTGATCGAGCTCCGCGTGGGCCCCTCCGATCTCGCCTGGGCGGCGCTCCTGGCCCTCGTCATCGGCCTCGCGGGGGGTTTCTTCCCCGCGCTGCGCGCCGCGCGCCTGCGGCCCGTGGACGCGCTGCGGAAGGCGTGAGTCGATGGACGCCGAGCGCGAGCGCACGCTGCGCGACGACCTCAGCGCCCTCCGCATCGATCGCAGCGCCCCGGCGAAGCCGCGCCCGCGCTGGCTCGGCTGGGCGTGGCTCGCCATGCTCGTGCTCGGCTTCGTCGCGGCCAGCACCGTCACGTGGCGTCTGACCCTCGGCCGGACCCGGGAGGTGAGCGTCGCCTACGCCTCGCTCTCCGCGCCCGGCGCCGCCGCGGGGACGGTGCTGACCGGCTCGGGCTACGTGGTGACGGGGGAGCGCTACATCGCGCTCGGCGTGCGCGTGCCCGGGCGCATCGAGGCCTACCTCGTGGAAGAGGGCGACGAGGTGAAGGCGGGGGAGCCCCTGGTCCAGCTCGACGCGCGACCCTACGAGGCGTCGCTGCGCGAGGCGCGAGCGGGGCTGCGCGAGGCAGGTGCGAACATGGAGCTGCGGCGCAAGGAGCTCGCGCGGCTGGAAGAGCTGCGCCGCCGCGACGTGGCGTCGGAGGCGGACCTCGACGTGAAGGTGAACCAGCTCCGCGTCGCGGAGGCCGAGGCGGAGCGGCGGGCCGCCCGGGTCGCGCAGCTCGAGCTCGACCTCGAGGACACGGTGCTGCGCGCGCCCTCGGACGGCGTCGTCCTCGAGAAGCTCAAGGAGGTGAGCGAGATCGCGGTGCCCGGCGGCTTCGCGGGATCGGGCGATCTGATCCGCCTCGCGAACCTCTCGGAGCTCCGCGCGGAGCTCGACGTGAACGAGTCGGACCTCTCGAAGGTGCGGCTCGGCCAGCCCGCGCAGGTGGTGCCCGACGCCTACCCCGACCGGCGCTACGCCGCGTCGGTGGTGAAGCTCGCCCCGCAGATCAACCGCCAGAAGGGGACGCTCGAGGTGGAGGTGCGCATCCTCGAGCCGGATGCCTGGCTGCGCCCGGACATGAGCGTGCGCGTGACCTTCTTCGAGAAAGCCGCGCCGGACGCGGGCGAGGCAAAGCGCGTGCTGGCGCCCCGCGAGGCGATCCGCTCCGACGCCCAGGGCGAGTACGCCTGGGTCGTGCGCGAGGAGCGCCTGCGGCGGCTGGCGGTGCGCAGCGCCGGCGACGCCGGGGACGGGCGCGTGATCGTGGCGAGCGGACTCTCGGGCGGCGAAGCCCTCGTCGTCGGCGACGCCGAGGGCCTGCGCGAGAACCTCGCCGTGCGGCCCGCGCCCCCGTGACCCCCAACCCGCCGGAGCGCAGCGCCGGGATCATCGCGGCGCGCCTGCTCACCGTCTTCGCCCTGGGCGCCGCCACCTACGCGGTGCTGCAGCCCTTCGTGAAGCCGATGCTCTGGGCGGCCATCCTCGCCTACCTCACCTGGCCGCTGTTCCGCCGCCTTCGCGCCCACGCCCGCCGGCCGCGCCTCGTGGCGGCGCTCTTCACCGCGGCCGTGGTGATCGGGATCGGGATCCCCGTGGCGCTGCTGCTCATCGCCCTCGCGAACCAGGCGCCGAGCCTCCTCGACGAGGTGCGACGCTGGCGCATGGACGGCGCGACGCTGCCGCTCTGGCTCGAGCAGAACGAGTGGCTCCGGCCGCTCGTCGAGCGCGCGCGCGCGGCCGCGGCCGACCTGAGTGCCGGCGCGCCGCTGCGCCAGCTCGCGGGCGAGCTCTCGCGGCGGATCGTCGCCGTGGCGAGCGGGATCGGAGCGAACGCGTTCAAGTTCGCCGTCACGATGGTGACGCTCTACGTCTTCTACGTGAGCGGCGAGCGCATCCTCGCCACGGCGCGCTCGCTGGCGGGAACGCTCCTGCCCGGCGCGCCGGAGGGGTTCCTGGAGCGCATCGGCGACTCGGTGCGCGCGGTGGTGTTCGGTCTGATCGGGACGGGGCTCGTGCAGGGCGCGCTGACCGCCCTGGGCCTGGCGGTCGCGGGGGTCCCCTCGCCCATCGCGCTCGGCGCGGTGACCGTGTTCCTGTCGCTGGTTCCCGGCGGCGGCGCCGCCGTATCGGTGGCCTCGGCGGTGTGGCTCGGCCTGGAGGGCCGCTGGCTCGCCGCGCTGCTCCTCGCCGGCTGGGGGATGGGAGTGGTGAGCAGCGTGGACAACGTGGTGCGCCCGCTCCTCATCAGCGCGGGCGGGGGCATCCCGTTCCTGCTCGTCTTCTTCGGCGTGCTCGGAGGCCTCGCGGCCTTCGGCCTCGTCGGGCTCTTCCTCGGGCCCGTCCTCCTCTCGGTCGCCTTCACGCTGGTGGTGGAGTTCGCGCGCTCGCGGGAGGCGGCGCTTGCCGCGGGCCGCGCGCCGGGAGGATCCCCGGGCGCGTAGGATCCGGGGGCGGGAGCCGCAGCCCCGCGCCCTGACGCGAGGGCTCCGGTGTTGTATCCCGTGGGCCCCCGGCTGGAGTCGAGGAGGCAGGGTGGATCGCGACGTTTGGACATCACGCAGCAGGTTGCGCTCGCTGGCGATGCTGGGGCTCGCGTTCGCTGCGGGCCTCGCGCCGCGCGCGGCGCTGGGCGCTTTCGGGCTCGAGGACGTGGCCGCGAAGGCCGCCGCCCTGGCGCGGCAGCGCTTCCAGAACCCCGCGCTCGTCCCGGATTGGATGCTGCGCATCAGCTACGACCAGTGGCGCGAGATCCGCTTCCGGCCCGAGGCGGCCCTGTGGCGCGATCGCAAGCTCCCCTTCCAGGTGCAGTTCTTCCACCCCGGGCTCTTCTACGATCGCAGCGTCGCGGTGAACGTCGTGGACGCCTCGGGGCTCCACCCCGTGGCCTTCTCGCCGAACCAGTTCGACTACGGCGCCAGCGAGCTCGCGAGCCGCGTGCCCCAGGACCTCGGCTACGCGGGCTTCCGCATCCACCATCCCATCAAGACGCCCAGCTACTACGACGAGGTGATCGTGTTCCTCGGCGCCACGTACTTCCGCGCCGTGGGCCGCGACCAGGGCTTCGGCCTCTCGGCGCGCGGGCTCGCCATCGACACCGCGCTGTCCTCCGGCGAGGAGTTCCCGTACTTCAAGGAGTTCTGGCTGGTGCGGCCGGCGCCCGCGGCGAAGGAGGTCGTGCTCTACGCGCTCCTCGACAGCCCGAGCCTCACGGGCGCCTACCGCTTCGTGGTGCGGCCGGGCGTCGAGATGAGCTCCGACGTGGAGCTGCGCCTGTTCCGGCGCCAGGAGGTCCAGAAGCTCGGCCTCGCCCCGCTCACGAGCATGTTCCTGTTCGGCGAGAACACGCGGCGGCGCTTCGACGACTACCGGCCCGAGGTGCACGACTCCGACGGGCTGCTCCTGCACTTCGACGGCGGCGAGTGGCTGTGGCGACCGCTCGCGAACCCGCGCGACCTCGCGTTGAGCGGGTTCCGGATGCACGACCCCCGGGGCTTCGGCCTGATCCAGCGCGACCGCGACTTCGACCACTACCAGGATCTCGAGACCCGCCCCGACCTGCGCCCGAGCGCCTGGATCGCGCCGAAGGGCGACTGGGGATCCGGCCGCGTCGAGCTGGTGGAGATCCCGGTGACGGAGGAGAAGAACGACAACATCGTGGCGTACTGGGTTCCGGAGCAGCTGCCTCCGCTGGGGGAGCCCCTCGCGTACGCGTACGAGGTGCGCTGGTACGGCGAGGACGCGGCGCGTCCGCCCGCGGGCCGCAGCGTCGCCACACGACACGACCGGGGCACGCTCGAGGACGTGCACCGCCTCGTGATCGACTTCGAGGGGAAGCAGCTCGCCGCGCTCGCACCCGAGACCGTGCTGCGCGGCGTGGTCTCCCTGGGCGCGGCCACCGATCCGGACGAGCTCCTCGAGCAGCAGGTGCTCAAGAACACCGCGACCGGAGGCTGGCGCCTCGTGTTCCAGGTGCGGCCGCGCGGGAACGACCCCGTGGAGCTGCGCGCCTTCCTCCAGCAGGGCCAGGACGCGCTCACCGAGACCTGGAGCTATCGGGTGGAGCCGTGAACGAGCCGCACGCGTCGTCGCGGGCCGGGGCCCCAGTTCAAGAGCGCGCCGCCGCACCCCCTCGCGCGCCCGACGCGCAGGGCGGGCGCCTGCTCCACGACTGGAAGGGCGCGCACGCGCGCGTCCTCGGCTACCTCGCCGCGCTCGGCGTTCCGGAAGCCGAGCGGGCGGGCCTCGCCCTGGCGGCGGTGGAGCGCGCGGCCACGCGCGACGCCTGGGCGCCGGGCTCGGACGCGCACGCCGAGAGCCTGCGCGCCGTGCGCGAGCTGCTGCTCGAGCGCACGTCCCCGGCGCCGTCGCCGGACGCCGAGTCCAGCGCCGGCGCCGGGTTCCTCGGGTGGCGGCTCGCGGCCTGGCTCGCGGGCACGCCGGAGGCGTGGGCGCCCCCGGGAGCGCCATCCGGCCCTCGCGCGCTTCGCGCCACGCCCGACCTCGTTTTCGGGCACATGGTGCCCGAGCGCGTCGAGCGGCGCGGCTTGCGCGCAAGCGTCGCGCGGCGCCTCGGCCGCGGCGCCCGCGGCACCTGGGGTCCGCGCGGCGGCACCGGCCCGGGGCGCCGGCTCCACGACCGCCGGCGGCGGCTCCCGTGGACGCGCGCGGCCCGGCGCCGGCGCGCGCTCCTCGTCTTCCTCGTCCTGATCCCGAGCGTGGTCGCGAGCGGCTTCATGCAGAACGTGCTTCCGCATCGCGGCAGCACCTGGCTCGAGGCCGCCATCGTGCTCGTCTTCGGCGCGCTCTTCGGCTGGATCTCGATCGGCTTCTGGACCGCGCTCCTCGGCTTCGTGACGCTCCTGCGCCGGGACCGCTTCGCCATCACCGCGCGCGGGCGCGGCCGCGACACGGCCCTCGACCCCGCCGCGCGCACCGCGCTGGTGATGCCCATCTGCGACGAGCCCGTGGACCGCGTCTTCGCGGGGCTGCGCGCCACGCACCACTCCCTCGAGCGCAGCGGCGCGCTCGCGAACTTCGATTTCTTCGTGCTCTCGGACACGCGCGACCCCGGCACCTGGGTGAACGAGGAGGAGGCATGGGCCGCATGGTGCCGCCAGGTCGGGGGCTTCGGGCGGATCTTCTACCGCCACCGCAAGGCCCCGGTGGCGCGCAAGAGCGGGAACATCGCCGACTTCTGCCGGCGCTGGGGGCGCGCGTACCGCTACCTGGTCGTGCTCGACGCCGACAGCGTGATGTCGGGCGACACGCTCGTCGAGCTCGTGCGCCTCATGCAGCGCAACCCGCGGGTGGGGATGATCCAGACCGCGCCGCAGACCGTGAACCGCCGCTCGCTCTTCGCCCGGGTGCAGCAGTTCGCGAACAAGCTCTACGGACCCATGTTCGCCGCGGGCCTCCACTACTGGCAGCTCGGCCACGGCCAGTACTGGGGACACAACGCGATCCTGCGCGTGGCGCCCTTCATGCGCCACTGCTCCCTCACGCGCCTGCCGGGCCGGCCGCCCTGGGGCGGGGAGATCCTGAGCCACGACTTCGTGGAAGCCGCGCTGCTCGGGCGCGCGGGCTGGGAGATCTGGCTCGCCTTCGACCTCGACGGGAGCTTCGAGGAGCCCCCCTCCACGCTGCTCGAGGAGATGAAGCGCGACCGCCGCTGGTGTCAGGGGAACCTCCAGCACTCCCGCCTGCTCTTCTCCGAGGGGCTCTTCCCGGCGCACCGCGCGCTGTTCGTGAACGGGGTCATGTCGTACGTCTCGGCGCTGCTCTGGTTCGGCTTCCTCGCGCTCTCGAGCGCCGAGGCGATCTCCGAGGCGCTGCGCCCGCCGGACTACTTCCCGTCCGGGCGGAGTCTCTTCCCGGAGTGGCCCGTCTGGCGGCCCGACTGGGCGCTCACCCTCGTGGCGGTGACGGGCTCGATCCTGTTCCTGCCCAAGATCCTCGGGATCCTCCTCGTGCTCCTGCGCGGGACGGCGCGTCAGTTCGGCGGCCCGCTGCGCCTCGGCGCGAGCGTGCTGTTCGAGATCCTGCTCTCGAGCCTGCTCGCCCCGATCCGCATGGTGTTCCACAGCCGCTTCGTGCTCTGGAACCTGCTGGGCCGCACGGTGGCGTGGCGCTCCCAGGGGCGCGAGGACCTCGAGACGAGCTGGCGGGCGGCCTTCGCGCACCACGGCTGGGACACGCTCGTGGCGAGCGCGTGGGGCGCGGGGGTCTACTGGCTCAACCCGGATTACTTCTGGTGGCTCACCCCCATCGTCGCGGCGCTGATCCTGTCGGTCCCCGTCTCGGTGCTCGCGAGCCGGATCTCCCTGGGCATGGCCGCGCGCCGGTTCGGCCTGTTCGTGATCCCCGAGGAGAGCGCGCCGCCGCCGGAGCTCGTGGAGCTCCAGGCCGAGATCCGCCGCGCGCGCGAGCGCGGCCGCGAGCTCCCGCCCGCGGAGCGCGACGGCCTCGTGCGCGCCGTGGTGGACCCCTACGCGAACGCGATCCACGCGGCGCTCCTCGGCCGCCGCGGCGCGCTCCAGCCGCGCATCCGGGAGCGGCGACGAGCCCTCCTGCGCCGCGCCGTCCTCGAGGGGCCGGACGCCCTCGCCGGGTCCGAGCGGCGCGTGCTCCTCGCGGATCCCGAGCTCGCGAGCGAGGCCCACGCCGCGGTGTGGTCGATCGCCGAGCGCGAGCGAGCACGGACTTGGGGAAGGCCGGGGGGCGACTGAGGCCAGTCGGCGCGAGCAGAAGAAGCAAGCCGCCGAAGAGAAGGCGGCAAGGCCGTGCTGGTGAGGGTTGGGCCCGCCCACTGACGAACTCGGCGAACATACCCAGCTGAAGACCTTCGCGAAGTCTCGAAGCACGGCCGCGCAGCGAGCCGCAGGCGAGCGGAGTAAACGAGGTTTGCCGGCCCCCTTGGCGCCCCGCGCCCGGGTCTTCGCGGCGTCAAGCTCGACTCAGGCCGTGGCGCTCGGGCCCGTGCTGCGCTCGCCGCGGCGCTGCGCCACGGTCTTCACCACGCTCACCACGAGCCCCAGCGTGAAGAAGACGGTGAGGAAGCCGAAGCCCGCCAGGGCGAGCCGATTCTCCTGCTCGAACGCGCGCAGCGCCAGCGACGAGAAGAAGCCGAGCAGCGCGGCGAAGAGCGCGCTCGCCGCGATCCACTCGACGAGGGCGCGCCGCTTGCCGGGCGGCGCGAACGACACGTAGAGCCAGCCGATCACCACCACGGCGACCGCCACCGCGATGACCGTGGTCGTAGCGCTCATGACTCCATCCTCCTACGGGAGCTCGACGGTCCGGGCGCAGCGACCCTTCTTGCACCCGAACGCGGCGCTCCAGCAATCGTCCCCGATGCGCAGCACCGCATCCAGCGTCTGGCTCCCGTCGAGGCCCACGAGGTTCACGAACTCGAGCTCGGCGCCGACCGCGAAGGACGCTCCCGCTCCCACCACCACCTCGCGGAACCCGGCGCGCGCCCCGGTGGGGTCCTCGTAGGCGAAGCCCCCTCCCGCGAGGCTGCTCCAGCCGGGGCTCCCGGCCGGCAGCACGCCCGAGAACACGAAGCCGTCCTCCCCGCGCAGCACGAGCTCGAGCCCTTCGGTCGTCGGATCGAAGCTGCGGCCGCCGTCGTCGAGCGCGTCGAGCTCGAGCGACGCCCCCTCGTTGCCGAAGGGGGCCGGCAGGCGCTTGAAGCGCACGTGGCCCGGTCCGACGCGCCCGCAGCTCTCCGCCTGACACGCCGAGGTGTCGAACGTGCAGAACGGGCCGCAGGCGAGCGTCCCGTCGCCCTGGCCGAGGGAGGAGCAGCTCTCGGCCAGGGCGGCGGCGGGATCGCACTCCTCGCCGAGACCCACCACCCCGTCGCCGCACTCGCGCTCCGCGCCGTTGCGCCGGTCGGCGTCGTTCGGGCCGCCCCACGGACACCGGTACGGCTGATCGAACGTCGCGCCCGTGGGCGGATCCGTGATCTGGCAGGAAACCAGCAGCCCGAGCTTGTTCGGAGGCGCGAACACGCCCGGGTACCCCTCGTTCGGGAAGGGACAGGGGCCCGGCGGCTCTTCCGGGTCCACCTTCCCCGCGCCCGGTCCGAAGCAGTTGTCGTTACCGGTCTCGTCCCAGTACCAGTCGCTCCCGCCGGGCGCGTAGTCGCCGCCGGGCGGAAGGGCCGTCGAGTTCGGGCCCGCCCCCGGACCCGCGTCGGCGCCGAACAGGTTGTCCAGGACCTGGTTCCCGTGCACGGCGGCGAGCACCGGACCTTCCAGGGGGTTCGCCGCCACGATGAAGCCGAAACGCTGGTTGTCGTGGACGCGGTTCTCGCGCACCACGTTGTCCTCGCCGCCGATGATCCACAGGCCCGTGCCCACCGGGTAGCGGAAGAAGTCGTAGCCCGGGCCGCCCGGCGGCACGTCGGAGTCCGTGGCGTAGACGTCGAAGTTGTTGTGGTGGATCCAGTTGTCCTCGACGAGCGACGCGCGCTGCGGCGCGTTCACGTGGTCGTTCTCGGTATCGTACGAGATGCCGACCGCGTTGTCCGTGAACTCGTTGTCGTGCATCCAGACCGAGTTGCCCTGGGTGCCGGAGAAGCCGAGGGAGTTGTGGTGCATCTTGCAGCGGCGCACCTCGGCGCTCCAGCGGCCGGCCTCGCGCGTGTCCGGCGACTGGCCGATGTAGAGGCCCGAGTCGCTCCCGCCGGTGGCCTCGCAATCCGTGAAGAGGCCGTTGTCGCAGGCCGTGGAGAAGAGCTCGTAGTCGCCGGCGAAGCTCCCCAGCGTGCGGTCGAAGACGTAGCCGTCCACCTCGATCATGTAGATGGCGTGCTCGTTCGCGTCCTTGGCCCACAGGTTGCGCACGATGATCCCGTCGGAGCGATCGCCCCGGATCACCACGTCCTTCGAGAAGCCGGCGTCGACCACGACGTCCCGCGGCGTCGCGCCCGTTCCCTCGAGCGTGACGTTCTTCTTCCCGATGATGCCGACGAGATTGGCGTCGTTCGGGCTCGCGAGGTGCCAGTCGTAGGAGTAGGAGCCGTTGGGGTTGTCGCCCCGGGAGCTGGTAGGGCGAGCGCGACTCGGCTCCTCCAGATACACGCCCGGCAGGACGAGGATGCAGGCGCCGTCGCCGGCGTCGTCCACCGCGTCCTGGATGTGCTCGTAGCGGCACTCGCCGAAGAGCTTCTGGTTGCGCTTCCACGCGTCGAGCTCGGCGCGGGCCGCGTCCTTCTCCTCGTCCGTCGCCGCCTGGGCGATCCGCCGCTTGATCGCCTTGCGCTCCGCCTTGGTGGGGATCGAGTCGGGCTTGCAGACGACGAGGGGGTCCACGCACGCGCGCGCGAGGTCCGGCACCGGCCCCGGGCGGATCGGCGACGTGACCGCGCGCTCGAAGTGCGCCGCGGCGGGACCCGCGAGGAACAGGAGGGCGACGCCCCAACGGAAGCTTCGAGCGAACCTGAAGGTTCGAGCGAACCGCGCAGCACGAGCCATGACCACCTCCGATGCCCACCGCCCCCGAGGGCCCGAGAGTAGGACACCGGAGCCCCGCCCGTGTCAAGCCGCTGCTGCGCGAGACCGCCC
>DASRUS010000172.1:0-2496 GCA_035687825.1 Myxococcota bacterium
CCCGCCACTCCGCTCGCCTGCGGCTCGCTGCGCGCGCCTTCGGCGCTTGCCGGGTGCTTCGTCGTCACTGGATCACTCCTGCGGCGGCTCCCAGAGCCCCTCTAAGACCGTGAACGCCCGATCGCCCTCTTCGACGACGCGGCGGTACAGGAGCCAGTCGCCGTGGAACAGGTTGTGGTCCTCCCGCGACGCGCCGATGTGGGTGCGCGGGCCGCCCGTGGCGCTCGGCGCGAAGCGCGTGCGCTCGAGGCCGTCCCGGACGCCCCAGCCGGTGAGCACGCCGTCGCAGCGGCGCAGCGCCTCGGTGAAGACGCGCCCGGAGTCGTAGGCCAGCACGGGCACCGTGTTCGGATGGTGTACCGCGTATCCCCAGTGCTTCTCGAAGCGCCCGAGGAAGCGCAGGTACTCGGGATTCTCCTCGCACACCTGGTCGATCCCGACCCAGCCCGCGAGCGCCTTCATCCACTGCGGGCTCGCGTAGCAGAACTGGAAGGCCGTGGTCATGATGCGCGGTGGATCCCAGCCCAGGCTCTCGAAGATCGGACGCATGAGGGCGGTCGGGTAGCCGAAGCCCATGTAGGCGACGCCCTCGGCGCCGCTCTCGCGCAGGTTCGCGAGCTTGCGCTCGAGGTCCATGGGCGTCTGGCTGATCGTCTCCACCGCGCGGATCTCGAGGTCGAGCTCCGCGGCGGCGCGCCGGAACGCGAGGAAGTACTCCTCGCCGTTGGGCGAGATCTCGCTCATCACGCCCACGCGGCGGATCCCGCGCCGGGCGAGCCAGGCGGCCATCAGCACGCCCTCCTCGGTGCAGCCGCCGTTCCCGAGCCGGAAGCACCACGGGCCGAACCAGTCCGAGGTCCCCGCCCACGTGACGCAGGGAAGCTGGATCTCCTCGTCGAGGGGGGCGCGCAGCGTGCGCGCGTTGTCCGAGACGAGCGGGCCGATCACTCCGACGCAGCCCGCCGCCCGCAGGCGGCGCAGGCCCTCGAGCGCGTTCTCCCAGCGGTGCTGGGGCAGGGCGAACGCGCGCTCCACCACGAGCTCGAGCGGCCGGTTCACGCGGCCCGCCGCGACTGCCTCCTCGAAGGCGAGCAGGATGGGCTCCGCGTAGAGCTTCCGCAGGTACGCGTCGGGCATCCAGAAGTCCACCAGGAAGCCGATGCGCACGGGATCCAGGGCGCGCGCGATGGCGCCCTGGCGCTGGCGCGGCTCGGTGCGCGTCACGAGGTTCGCGAGGGGGTCCGACATGCTCTTCCTCGGCGCGCCGCGGTCCCGCGCGCGCTACTTGCGCGGCCCGGGAATCGTCGCGTACCAGTCGAAGGCGTCGCGCTTCACCCAGCCCGGCATGCGCGAGCCGAGCGCCAGGCGCTCCTGCATGGGCTTCGAGAGCTTCCCCTGCTTCGCGAGCTCCCCGAACACGGCGCCCGCGTTGGCCGCGTC
This sequence comes from Myxococcota bacterium, assembly GCA_035687825.1. Taxonomy (GTDB): domain Bacteria; phylum Myxococcota_A; class UBA9160; order UBA9160; family DASRUS01; genus DASRUS01. The sequence continues at coordinate 1,441 of DASRUS010000172.1, forward strand.
GAAGAAGTCGCGCTGCCAGCTCCAGCGGAAGCCGCCCGCGTAGCGGAACCACGAACCGCCGGTTCCCGCGATCTCGAAGGGCGTCCCGTCCGCCCCCTGGATCGGGGCGACCTGGCGCCAGATCCCGATCACCTCGCCCTGGGCGTCGTCGATCAGCACCTTCACGTAGGGGTAGGTCCACTTCTCGAGGCCGCGCATCTCGGTGCCGAAGACGAAGTCGGCGATCTCCTCGCGCCCGCGCGCCACGAACTCGTACTTGGGGCCGTTGTTCCAGGTGTAGAGGGCGTCCTCGGTGTAGAACCCGGCGAGCGGGCTCCAGTCGCCCGTGCGGCCCGCCTCGTCGTTGGCGGCGATCCAGCGGCGCACCATCTCCTCGAGCTCGGCGCGGGGAAAGGCGGGCATCGGCGCTCCTCTCGTTCGCTTCAGTCCTCGACGATCGAGATCGCTCGCGTCGGGCAGTGGCGGACCGCGGCCTCGACCTTCGGGCGCAGCTCCGGGCTCGGACGCTCCTCGAGGACGCGCACCTTCGTCTGCTTCGGGTCGAGCGCGAAGACCTCCGGCGCCTCGCTCACGCAGACCCCGTGGCCCTGACACAGATCGAGGTCCACGCCCACGCGCAGCTCCGCGCCCGGGCCGGCGGAGGTCGTCGCAGCCGCGGCCCGCGCCGCGCCCGCGACGAGCGACCGGGCGCGCCGGCCGTAGCGCACCCGGCAGGGCTGCGCGAGCTGCACCACCATCTTCGAGTGGTCGTTGCGGTAGCTCCCCGCGGGCTGCGCCATCTCGAACTCGAAGTGCCGCAGCAGGATCGAGAAGATCGCCTTGAGCTGCATCATGGCGAAGGCCGCGCCCACGCAGCGGTGGCGACCGGCGCCGAAGGGGATCCAGCCGTAGGGGTGGCGGCGGTCCTCCTCGCGGCCGGGGCCGTAGCGGTCCGGGTCGAAGCGCTCGGGGTCCGCGAAGCACGCGGCGAGGCGGTTCGAGACCGCGGGGGAGACGCCCACGACCTTCCCGGCGCGGACGACGGTCCCTTTGTGCTCGAAGTCGGACTGGACCTTG
>DASRUS010000173.1:0-6020 GCA_035687825.1 Myxococcota bacterium
GCGCGTCTTCCGGGGGCATCCCGGTCCCGTCGTCGGTCACCGCGACGAGCTCGATCCCACCCCCCCGCAGCTCCACGCGCAGGCGCCTCGCCCGGGCGTCCAGGGCGTTCTCGACGAGCTCCTTCACGACCGAGGCCGGTCGCTCCACCACCTCGCCTGCGGCGATCTGGTCCACCAGGGCGTCGGGCAGCCTGCGCACCCGGCCCGCGCCGGCGGAGCCGTTCTGGTCGGATTGGGGCAAGATCCCCCCCCTGCCGGGAGCCGTATCACGAGCGCGCCGGACCCGTCAAGGCCGGCCGAGCTGGGGGCCGACTCGCAAGTTCATTGACAAGCTGGCGGGATTCTAAATAGTTTCCCGCTGGGTGTAGTGGTAGGGGGACAGCCATGAACGACCCGGACGGGAAGAACGGTGAGGATGGGAGCGACCGGGGCGGTCGCATCGGACGGCGCCGCGAGGATCGCATCGTCGGGCCGAGCGAGGCCACGCAGCGCGCGGTGGAGCAGGCGCGCGCCGCTGTGCGCGACGATCTGCCGGTGTGGTTATGGGGACCGCCCGGCTCGGGCAAGGAGTTCTTCGCCCGCGCCATCCACGCCTGGAGCTCGCGGCGCGAGCAGCCCTTCGAGGTCGTCGCCTGCGCGTCGATCCCCCCGGCGCTCCAGGCGCGCGAGCTCTTCGGCTGCGCCCCGGGGACCCATGCGAGCGTGCCCGAGGCGTATGCGGGACGGCTCGGGCGCGCCGCGGGGGGCTCGCTCCTCCTGGACGGGGCCCCCGCCCTGCTCCCCGAGGTGCGCGCGGCACTCCTGCGGGCGCTCGCCGAGAAGCGCTTCCGTCCGGAGGGCGCGAGCGAGGAGCAGGTGCTTCGCGCCCGCGTCCTCTCGAGCGCGGACGCAAAGTCGGACGGCGCGTGGTTCGGCGAGCTCCCGCGCCACGAGCTGCGACTCGTGCCCCTCGCGGAACGGAGCGAGGACGTGGCGCCGCTCGCGGCCCACTTTTTGGCCGTGTACGCCGAGGAGGCGGGGGTGAAGCCCGTCGGGTTCACGCCCGAGGCGCGCGCCTGGCTCCTCGCGGAGCCCTGGCCGGGCAACGTGCGCGAGCTCCGCGAGCGGATCCGCCAGGCGGTGCGCATCGCGGGCACGGGAGCCGTGAGCGCCGAGGCGCTGCTGCTCTCGTCCGACCCGGCGGAGATCCCGTCGTTCAAGGAGGCCAAGCGCGCCTTCGAGACGCGCTACGTGTGCGGTCTCCTGCGGCGCTGCAACGGCAACATCAGCCGCGCGGCGCGGCTCGCGAAGAAGGACCGCAAGGACTTCTACGACGTGATCCGGCGCACGGGAGTCGATCCCTCGCAGTTCAGATCTTGAGCTCGAGCCGGGGGACGTAGCCCCCTGCGGTAAGCTGACGCCATGCGGGTCGCCGTCGTGCAGATGACGTCCACCGACGACCTCGCGGCGAATCTTGCGGCGGCGAGCGCGTTCGTCGCGGAGGCGGCCGCCGGCGGCGCCGCGCTCGTCGCGTTGCCCGAGAACTTCGCGTACCTGCGGCGCGAGGGGCAGGCGATCCCGTGCGCCCAGGACCTCGACGGCGAGATCGTGACCCGCCTGCGCGCGCTCGCGCGCGAGGGGAGCCTCTGGCTCCTCGGCGGGAGCTTCCCGGAGCGGATCCCGGGCGACGCGCGCGTCCACAACACGAGCGTGCTCTGCTCCCCGGACGGCGAGATCGCCGCGGTCTACCGCAAGATCCACCTCTTCGACGTGGACCTCGCGGCGCAGGGCGGTGGCAGCTTCCGGGAGTCCGCGGCGGTGGCGCCGGGCAAGGACGTCGTCGTCGCGGCGACGCCCTTTGGCGGGATCGGCCTCTCGGTCTGCTACGACCTGCGCTTCCCGGAGCTGTTTCGCGCGCACGCGGCGCGGGGTGCGCGCTTCCTCGCCGTGCCGAGCGCCTTCGCCCGGGAGACCGGCCGCGATCACTGGGAGGTGCTGCTTCGCGCGCGCGCCATCGAGAACCAGGCCTTCGTGCTGGCGCCCGCGCAGTGGGGCCGGCACGGCCCGGACCGCTCCAGCCACGGCCGCTCCCTCATCGTGGACCCCTGGGGCACGATCCTCGCCCAGGCGCCGGACCGGGCGTGCGTGGTGGTGGCGGAGTGCGATCTCGCCCACCAGGACCGCATCCGGGAGTCCCTCCCCTGCCTGAGCCACCGCAAGCTGATCTAGCCCCGCGCGCCCACTGCCTGGGTGGGGGCGGCTTGCCGGAGGCGGGCGAGCGCGGGCTGGCTGGACCCTCAAGCCGGAGCTCCCCCGGGCCGATGGCCCGGATCGACCCAACCCGTCGCAACGGGAGGGAGCTCGATGGCCGGGCCACGCATTCCCCGCGGTGTCCTCGTGATCCGCAACGGCGGCTTCGAGGGCATGCGCTACGAGCTCGGCGAGGCCGAGACCCTGATCGGCCGCAACCCCAACACGGACATCACGCTCCTCGACGAGGGCATCAGCCGCGAGCACGCGCTCGTGCTCTTCGACGAGGACGCGGCGAGCTTCACGATCGAGGACCTCCAGTCCACGAACGGGACCCGCGTGAACGGCAAGCGCGTGCGCTGCGCGGAGCTCGCCCCGGGCGACCAGATCCAGATCGGGCGGACGCTCTTCGAGTTCCTGCTGGAGGGTTGAGCCGCGCGGCGCGGGACGCCTCGAGCGCGCCTAGCGATCCTTGCGGAACAGCGAGTCGAGGGCGCCCTTCCCCTTCTCGCGCGCGCCCGTGGCCGCGCCGCCGGGACCCGATCCGGGCACGAAGTACTCGCAGCGGTTCGCGCGCTCGCGGTCGCCGACCCACTCGGCGTTCGACTCCCGGCACTGGTTGTGCGCGCCCGGATCGTGGTGGGAGCAGTTGCGGCAGGCGTGGAGCGCGGCGCGACAGGCGGAGCAGTCGTCGTGGAAGCCCACGCGCTCCCCCGCCGCCAGCTCCACGCGCGCGCCGCAGGCGAAGCAGTGCACGCCGCCACGGTGCGGGAGCCGCGCGACTCCGTCAAGCGACGCCGTGCGCGGCGCGGCGAGGGTGATAGCCTCCGTCCCGCATGCGGGAGCGACGCGGCCTCGGGAGACTCGGCGCAGCGCTGCTCGCCGCGCTCGGCCTGACCGCCGCGGCGGCGGCCCAGACGGCCGCCCCCGATCTGAACCACCTCGCCCTCGAGTGGGCGCGCGGCGACTTCCGCTCCCCGCTCGTGTGCGAGATCGACGGCACCCCGCGCCTCGGCCTGCGGCGCGTGACGATCGCGCCCGGCCCAGCCACCCTGGAGCGGCCCGCGGCGCACGTGCGCTTCTTCGACCTCGAGGTGCCCGCCGGGACGCGCTGCGGCACGGAGACGGAGAAGGACGTCCCGAACGTGATCGGCACGCTCGCCCTCGCCCACCGCGGCCGCTCGCGGCCGGACACCGCGGCGCACGACTTCGCCTCGACCCTGCGCCGCGAGGGCGGCTTCGAGTACGAGATCGTGAGCGGGCGGCTGGAGCTCCAGCCGGCGCACGATCCCGGCGCGGCGCGCCGGGTGGACTTTCGCGGCGGCCGCGCCTTCCTCGGCGAGGTGAAGCGCGGGACCGACGCCTGGCGGCGGCTCGCGGAGTACCCGGTCCCGCGCAAGCTCGCGCTGCGCGTCGAGGCGCCGGACGGAAGCTCCCTCGAGCTCGACCTGGTCGAGCTCCCGCCGCGCTGAATGGCCGAGCCGATCGAGGTCGCGGGGATCCGCTTCTGGCGCTGCGCGGAGGCGAGCGTCCCCCCGATCGACGTGGGGCGGCTCGCGGAGCTCGTGGCGGATCTCGAGGCGGGCCGGCTCGCGAATCGGAAGTCCGGCCGCCGCAAGGAGCTCTACGCCGTCGCCCTCGGCGAGGGCGGCGCGCCCGACCACCTGCTCAAGGTGAATCGATACACGGGGCTGGACGCCTGGCTGCACCGGCTGCGCGGCTCGAAGGCGCGCCGCGAGGTGGTCCGGGCGCGCGAGGTCGCGAGGCGCGGCATCCCGACGCCGCTTCCCGTCGCGTGGGGCGAGCGCTCGGCGGGCGGGCGGCTGCGCGCGTGCTTCCTCCTCGTTCCCCTCCTGCGCGACGCAGCGGACCTCGAGGTGCTCGAGCGCGACGCGAGCCTGGCGGCGCGCGAGCGGCGTGCGCTGGCCCGGGCCTTCGGGGCGCTCTCCCGCCGCGCTCACGACGCGGGCGTCTTCCAGGACGACTTCGCGCCGAACAACTTCCTGGCGCGCCGCGGAGCTCCTCCCGAGCTCTGGATGATCGACTTCGAGCGCGTGCGCCTGCGTCGCAGCTCGGTGTCGGAGCGCGCGCGGCTCCACATGCTGGGCAAGCTCGAGCGCCGCCTGCCCGGCGCGCGAGCCGCGGAGCGCGTGGATTTCCTGACCGCCTACGAAGCGGGCGACCGCGGGTTGCTGCGCGCGCGCTGGCACGCGCTCGCGGAGCAGGCGCCGCGCCTCGCGCGGCGCGACCTCGCGCGCCTCGCTCGCACGACCGCGAGCGGGGGCCGCCGCTACGCCCCGCTGCGCGCGGAGGGGGTGGAGGGCTGGGCGCGGCGCGACGCCCCCCTCGCGGCGCTCCTGGCGACCGACGGGGGCGGAACGTGCGCGTGGCGGATCTCGCGCCCCGGGCTCCGATCCGCCCGGGGGCGGGAGCTCTGGGCGGTCGCGAACCTGCTCTGGCTGCGCGGCCTGGCGCCGCGACCCCTCGCCTGCCTCGTGCGCGGCGACGGGGTGGAGCTCTGCCTCTCTCGCGCCCCCGAGGAGACCCTCCTCGGCGAGCTCGCAGCCCCCGAGCGGGTGCGCGCCGCGCTTGCGACGCTGGTGGGTCGCCTGCTCGCCCTGGGATCGCTCGAGGCGGTGCCCACTCCCTCCGAGATCGTCCTGGCGCCGGGCGCCCGGGGCGGCGCCACGGCTCTCCTCATGACACCGGACCGGCTGCGCGTCGGGGCGGCCGCGCCGCCGCAGGAGCGCCTCGCCCTCGCGCGCCGCGTCACGCGCGAGATCCTCGAGCGCTGCGCCCCTTCCTGAACGCGAGCCCCCCGATTCCAGCGCGGTCGCCAGCCTCTGGGGTTCAGGCGGCCGGCGCTCCGGCCGATATCGTCGCCATGAAGGACCCCGCGGGCGCCCGCATCTACTCCGAGCGGGCCGGAGACCCGGAGCTCGAGGAGGCCCTCGATCAGTTCGTGCTCGGCCTCGCCGAGCGCATCGACCGCCTCCAGGACGCGCAGGCCACGGGCGACCACGCTGGCCTCGCGAAGCTCACCGCGGACCTGGTGCGCGACGCGACCTCCCTCGGCTACCCGCAGCTCGCGAGCGCGGGCACGACCGCGCTGGAGGCCGCGCGCCGGCGCGACGCTGCGTGCGTGCTCGACGGGGTGCGCGAGCTCACCGACCTCGGCTACCGCGTCCGCCTCGGCCATCGCGGCGCGTTCTGACTCGCCCGCGGCACCGAGCCCGCGCTCGCCGCGTTCACAGAAAGATCCACGGATCGAGCGGCCTGCCACCGAGCGTTGCCAGACCCGCCGGGGCGAAGACCACCGCGGCCCAGATCGCCGCGTTCGCGACCGCGTGGGCGAGGATCAGGGCGGGAAGGCTCCGGCGCCGGTAGAGCCAGAGGTTGAAGAGCACGCCCGTCGCGAGCGCCACCGGCCACTCCCAGCGCGCGTGGCTCAGCGCGAAGTAGAGCGCCGTCACGGCAAAACTTCGCCACGCGAAGCGGCCGATCGGAACCTCACGGAAGTCGACTCCGCAATCGAAGACGTCGACGTAGCGGATCAGGAAGCTCCTCACGAAGAGCTCTTCGATGAAGGGCGTGACCCCCGCGAATCCCACGAGCCGCACCGCGAGCGCCAGGGATCGCCCCGAGCCACCGAACGGCTCCGAGGGATCGAAACCGTCGCCCGGGGCCGGTCGCGGCAGGGCGTCGAAGACGAGATACGGCCCCACCCAGAGCACGGCGATCCCGAGCCCGAAGAGCACGTCGAGGAGCGCACCCGCGCCGATCCCGCGAGC
>DASRUS010000174.1:0-4642 GCA_035687825.1 Myxococcota bacterium
GCCACGCCCATGCCGATGTAGATCTGGTACAGCCAGACGCTGATCCCGTAGACCACGACGAGCACGGCGGCGCCGAGCAGCGCCCAGTAGCCGAGGGAGGGTCGGCCGAGGGGGGCGAGCAGGTCGCGGTTCACGACGGAGTCGGGGACTTCGACCTCGGGCTGGATCAGGGCGGCCGCGGACAGCGCGGGCGGCGGCGTCATCGTCTACCCCTCCACCGGTCCCCGCTTCACCTTGGCGAGGTAGGTGATCGCGGGCCGGGTGTTGAGCACGTGCAGCGCGTGGTAGCCGCGCGCGGCGTCGTCGGCCGCCTGCGACACGCGGCTCTGCGGGTCGCGCAGGTTGCCGAACGTGATCGCCTGGGCCGGGCAGGCCTGGGCGCAGGCCGGCACGACCTCGCCGTCGGCGATGGGGCGGCCGGCGTCCTTGGCGGTCTGGCGCGCGGTCTGGATGCGCTGCACGCAGAACGTGCACTTCTCCATGACGCCCTGGCCGCGCACGGTGACGTCGGGATTGAGCATCTCCGGCATCGGCTCGGGCCAGAAGCGGTAGAGGTTGCCGGTGGCGGGCTCGCGCTCCAGGCTGTAGTCGAAGTAGTTGAAGCGCCGGACCTTGTACGGGCAGTTGTTCGAGCAGTAGCGCGTGCCGACGCAGCGGTTGTAGACCATCCCGTTGAGGCCTTCCTGGTTGTGGAAGGTCGCGATCACGGGGCACACGGGCTCGCAGGGCGCGGCTCCGCAGTGCTGGCAGAGCATGGGCGAGTGGCGCACGTCCACGTCGCCGAGCTCCTCACGGTTGCGCGGGCGGTTGCGCCCGGGCTCGAGTTCGGGCTCGCCGTCTCCAAGGTAGCGCTCGATGCGGATCCAGGACATCTGGCGCGACTGGAGGGTCTTCTGCTCCCCCACCACGGGGATGTTGTTCTCGACGTAGCAGGCGGCCACGCACGCGGAGCAGCCCGTGCAGCGGTCGAGGTCGATGCTCATGCCCCAGCGGTAGGGGCTCTCGGGGGAGGCGTCCGCGGCGGCGTCGTAGGGCTTGCGGATCTCGTGGGTCTCGTGGCCGCCGCCCCCGTGCCCGGCGGCTTCCCCGTGGGCGGCCGCCTCGCCGTGGCCGTTCCCGTGGGATCCGGCGGCGAGCGCCGCCAGCGACACCACCTCGCCGAGCTGACGCCCCCGCTTGTTGTCGCCCGTCTGCACGAGCGCGAGGCGCCGGGTCGAGCCCGTGGCGCGCACGTCCGCGCGCACCGAGAGCCACGCCGGGCCCCCGCTCTCGTCGCTCGCCGCGGGCAGGAGCGAGAGCACGTTCACGCCGCGCGCCTCCCCGGGGCGACCGTCACAGGCGTGGGTCGCGAAGTGACCGACCGTGTGGCCCTGACCCATGGGGATCGCGACCACGTCGTCGCGCAGGCCGCCGCGCGGGAGCACGGAGACCTCCAGCCGGCCCGCCGGGGTCTCCACGGCGATGATGTCGCCCACCTCGACGCCGAGCTCCTCCGCCTTCCTGCGGCTGATCTCGGCCCAGCTCTGCCACGCCACCTTCGCGACGGGGTCGGGGATCTCCTGGAGCCAGGGCAGGTTCGCGCCCCGACCGTCCCCGAGGAGCGGTGACGGGAACGCCACGAGCACGAGCTTGCCCTCGCCGTCGAGGAGCGGCTCCGCCACCTCGATCTGCGCCGCGCCGGGCTGGAGGACCGGCGCCGTCGCGGTCGCGCCGGGGAAGCGTCCCCCCTGCACGAGGGCCTCGCGGAAGTCGCCGTCCGCCGACCACGCCTGCTCGAGGAGCGCGCGGAAGCTCCCGCTGGGGAGAGCCGCGGCCGCTTCGGGGCCGAGCGCGCGGCCCGCGTCGAGGAGCGTGTCCACGAGGGAGCGCGTGTCGAAGAGCGGCCGCAGGGTCGGCTGGAGCAGCGATCGCACGCCCGGCCGCGGCTCCGCGTCGCCCCAGGACTCGAGGGGCGAGTGATCGGGCAGGACCAGGTGCGCGCGCGCGGAGGTCTCGTCCGCCGCGGACGCGAAGGAGACCACGCAGGGCACCTGGGCCAGCGCATCGGCGAACCCGGCAGCCGGGGGCAGCGTGTGGAGCGGGTTCACGTCGTGCACGAGGAGCGCACCCACCCGACCCGAGCGCATGGCGTCCACCAGGGCGAGCACCTCGCGGTACCTGCCGTGCTGCTTCGCACCGCCGTCGAGGAGCTGCATGCGCGTGCCGCTCGCTCCCACGACGTGGTTCAGGATCAGGACCGCGGCGTTCGACGCGATGGCGCGCCGGCTGGCGAGCGCCGCGCCGGGCGGGAGCGCGAGGGCCGCGCGCGCCTTCCCGAGCGCGGTCCCGAGGCGGCGGATCGCCGCGGCGCCCACGCCCGTCGCTGCGGCCGCGCGCTCCGCGTCCCAGGGGGCGAGCAGCGGACCGAGCTGCAGGTGCAGCGGATCGGCCGGGGCCAGGCCCTCGACCACGCTGCGGGCCAGCGCCAACGCGAGGATGCCCTCCGTCCCCGGCCGCGCGGGCAGCCACTCGTCCGCGTTCGAGCCCGTGAGCGTGAGGCGCGGGCCCACGTAGACGAGGCGCGCCGCGTGCTTCGCGGGGTCCGAGACGTCGCGCGCCTCGCGCAGCTGGCGCGTGTGCTCGGTGGGAGACGGGCCCGTCTCGAGGAAGTCCGAGCCGAAGTCCACCACGAGGTCCGCGCCGGAGAGGTCGAAGACGGGCTCGCTCGCGACGCCGAACACGGTGCGCGCCGCCTCGCGCAGCGCCTCGAAGCCGAGGGGTTCGTAGACGATGCGCTCCGCGCCGGCCGCCGCGCAGAAGGCGTCGATCCAGCGGTTCGCGCTCGGGCCGCGGTCGGCGCCGAGCAGCACCACGCGCGTGCCGGCCGCGCGCGCCTCGCCGAGCCGGCGCGCCAGCAGGGCGATCGCGCCGTCGGCGCCGTCCCACGCGAGCGGGGTTTCGGCGTCCCCCTCCCGGCGCAGGGGTCCGCGCTGGCGGTCGGGGTGATAGGTACGCCCGATGGCGGCCTGCCCGCGCGCGCACAGCGAGCCCCGGTTCACCGGGTGCCGGGGGTTGCCCTCGAGCTTCACCGGCCGCGCCTCGCGGGTGCGCACCAGGATCCCGCAGGAGGCCGGGCACTCGCGACACGTGGAAGCGTAGTCCACGCCGATCCCCGGCGTGATCTCCTCGGGCTGGATCACGTAGGGGATGAGCTTCTCGACGGGCTCGGAGCAGCCCGCGAGCCCGGCGGCGCCCGCCCCGGCCCCGACGAGCTTCAGGAAGTCACGACGATCGAGCTGCGGCATGGGTCGGCTCTCGCTCCTCGCCCGATCCTAGTAGTGGCAGGTGAGGCAGTCGTTGGACGCCTCGTTCTCGTTGTGACACTGCACGCACCAGCCCATTTCGAGCTTCTGGGCGGGCATCCCGAAGTGCCACCACTTCGTGTCCGGGACGAGGTAGAGCTTCTCCAGCTCCTCCACCGGTCCGTGGCAGGTCTGGCACGCGACCCCGGCCGCCACGTGGCGGTTGTGCCGGAACTTCACGTGCTCGGGAAGGCGGTGGATCTGCAGCCACTCGATGGGCTTCTTCTCTTCCCAGTGCTGCTTCAGGATGCGGATGCCCTCGAGCTCGTCGTATTCCGGGGGAAAGCTCGCGTGGCAGCCCATGCAGAGCTCGACGGAGGGCACGCCCGCCATGCGCGAGCGGTCGGTGCCGGAGTGGCAATACTGGCAGTCGATCTGGAAGCGCCCCGCGTGGTGCGCGTGGCTGAACGGGATCGGCTGATTCGGCCCGGGCGCCGCGGGATCCCACGCCGCGGCGTGGGATCGGCAGGCCGCGAGGGAGGGCCACGGCTTGTCGAACTCGGGCGGGATCTCGATGGCGAGGTCGGGATCTTCGGCGCGGCGCGCCTTCAGCTCCTGGGCCTCGCAAACGCTGTTTGCCCGGAGCGCCGCCGTTTCCGCGGCGCCGCCGACGCGACCGACGAGGAAGATCGCCGCACCGAGAGCGGTGGAGGCGAGGAGCGCCGAGCGAAGCGCGCGAGCTGCTAGGCGGGGCGACTTCATGCGCGGACGGCTCTTTCGCTCCTCGCTCGGTGCGCGCGCGGCTCTTCGAACGAGCTCGCCGAGGCCAGACGGCGGTGCGGCGGCGCTCGGTGCAGCGCATCGTTTCCGAGGCGCTCGGCGCCCGTTCATTAGAACGGTTGGATCGCGACGTCAAGCCTGCGGAGCGCCGCGCGGAGATCCTCGCTCGCTCGCAGCGCGCGACGCATGCGGGCGTCGCCGGGTCCGGCCGAATCGGTCGGAATCGCTCCGCGCGACTCGCAGTCAGCCTTCATGCGGGCGAGGGTGCGATCGAGTAAGATCGCCCGAGGCCAGGCCGGCCGATCCGCTCGCGCCGTCGACCCCTCGGGGCCGCGTCCGTTCGCAGCGCCAGCGGGCTCCCAGCGGGGCTTGGTCCCCACGGAGTTCTCTCGGAGGATCGCTCGGAGGACCGTCATGAGCGAAACCTGGATCATCGACGCCGTCCGCACTCCCCGCGGCCGGGGCAAGCAGGAGACCGGGGCGCTCGCGGGCATCCATCCCCAGGAGATCCTGGCGCAGGTGCTGAACGCGCTGGTCGCGCGCACCGCTCGGCCATCCCCTCGGCGCGACGGGGGGCATGC
>DASRUS010000175.1:0-8727 GCA_035687825.1 Myxococcota bacterium
GCGCTTCGTTCGGGACGAAGAGGTCGCTGGTTCGAATCCAGTCGCCCCGACCAGTTTTGCTCCGCTCGCCTGCGGCTCGCTGCGCGGACGGGCTCGGGGCGCTTCCTCCCGCTCGAGAGGGTTCGACGAACCAGCCACTGCGAGCCGGGCCGAACCCTCACCAGCCCGGCCTTGCCGCAGTCTTGTCGCCCCCGCGCCGGGCCGTCATACTCGTCGGCGGCTCGGGGCGTGGCGCAGTTTGGTAGCGCGCTTCGTTCGGGACGAAGAGGTCGCTGGTTCGAATCCAGTCGCCCCGACCAGTTCTACTCCGCTCGGCTTTGCCTCGCTGCGCGGCCGGGCTCGTGACACCCCGATCCATCGAGAGGGTTCGACTGACGAGCCACCCCGCTCCGGGTCGAACCCCGACCGGCCCGACCTTGCCGCAGTTCTGCTCCGCAGCTCCACTCCGCTCGGCTCAGGGTTTACTCCGCTCGGCTTCCGGTCCATGTTCGCTGGGTCCGTTTTCCCCTTCTGCGTGTCTGGAGTAGCATGAAAGCGCATGGAGGTTCCATGTCGCGCCTCGGCCCCTGGGTCGCGGTCCTCCTCCTGTTCGGCGCCTGCGGCGGCCGCGAGGCCGCGAACCCCGACATCGCGGTCAAGGTCGATTCCGTGGTCCTCGACGAGCGGGTCGGCTCGCCGGTGGTGGTCCTCCAGGAATGGGAGGGCGACCGGAGCCTCCCCATCTGGATCGGCCTGGCGGAAGCGCAGTCGATCGCTTCGGAGATGGAGAACGTGCGCCCGGAGCGGCCCAATACGCACGACCTGGCGACGCGGCTCATCGACGGGCTGGAGGGCAAGGTGGAACGCGTGGTGGTGACGGAGCTGCGCGGCGGCACCTACTTCGCCACGATCTTCCTGCGCGCGCGCGGCCGGACCATCGAGGTGGACTCCCGGCCGAGCGACGCCATCGCGATCGCCCTGCGGACCGGGGCGCCCCTCTTCGCGCGGGACGACCTGCTCTCCACCGACGGTGAGCCGGGCGAGGGCGACCCGGGGCAGCGCATCCGTTTCGGCGCGCCCGACACCCCCGCCGCCCAACCGGCAACTCCCGGCTTCGAAACCGCGATCTAGGAGCGGATCCACGCGCTCCGACGCTGGCGGAGTCGCCTGCGGGCCGTCGCGCGCTCGCACCGCCCCCGCTGCGGGGGCGGGTTTTCTTTGACTTTGCCGGGATCGGGTGGCAGGATCGCCCGACGCGGAGACTTCTCCCATCGCGCGAGCCCGAACGGGAGTCCGGCCCGGTCCGACGCGATCTTTGATCTCTTTGATCTGATTCGGTCTGACTCGATCTGATTCTCGTTCGGAGCCCGGATCCCGTCCAAGGAGACGAACCGATGACACGCACCGAGTTGGCGTGGGAGCTCGCGGAGTTGTTTGCTGGTCTGGACATCGCGGAGATCAACGAAGCGCTGGCGAAGAACGTTCCCACCGAGACCCTCGAATTCATCTGCAGCTACTGCGAATCCTTCGGCGCGAGTGAACGCGTCGAAGGGGGACTGCTCAAGCGGTTGCCCAACCTGATGTTGCTCGGCTACCTGCTGCGCATCGTCGAGGAGCGGCTGCGACCGGAGATCGAAGAGGTGGGCTCCTAGGCCCGCCTCGGCTCCACGTCCCCGAAGATCCGTCGTGACGAGCCCGAGCGACGCGCGGGAGGTGCGCACCGCCTTGGCCCCCGAGCCGGTGGGGCCCTACTGCCAGGCGGTCGTGGCGGGCGGACTCGTGTTCGCCTCGGGCCAGATCCCCCTCGACCCCCGCACCGGCGCCCTCGTCCCGGGCGAGTTCGAGGCGCAGGTGGAGCAGGTGCTCCACAACCTGGGCGCCGTGCTCGAGGCCGCAGGCTCGTCCCTCGCGCGCGTGGTGCGGACCACCGTCTACCTCGCCGATCTCTCGCTGTTTCCGCGCATGAATGCGGTCTACGCCCGCCACTTCGCGGGCCGTCCGTTCCCCGCCCGCTCGACGATCCAGGCGGCGCGGCTCCCGCTCGGTGCTCAGGTGGAGATCGACGCGATCGCGACCGTGGACGGCGCTTGACCCACCCGCCCGACGCCGAGATCCAGGCCCGCATCGCGCGGGCGCGCTCGAGCCCGGACGGAGCCGCCCTCCTGGCGCGGCTCGCGCACCGCTGCTTCGCGACGCTGCTCGACGCGCGGCGCCACGATCCGCGAGCGTACCTCGTCTTCTTCGACGAGGACGGTGAGCGCCGCGAGCTCTCCCACCGGGACTTCGCCGCGCGCGTGGCCGCGCGCGCGCACGCGCTGGCGCGGCGCGCCGGCGTGGGACGGGGCGACCGGGTGGCGCTGCTCATGCACAACGATCCCGAGGTCCCCGTCAGCTACCTCGCGTGCTGGGCGCTCGGCGCGAGCGCGGTGCCCGTGAACCTCGGCGAGGACGACGAGCGCATCGGGTTCGTCCTCGAGCACTCCGAGGCGAAGGCCGCGCTCTTCCTGCCCGAGGTCCGCGAGCGCGCCCTCGGTCTGCGCGCCCGCGCCGGCCACGTCGGCGCCTGGCTCGCCACCGACGAGGCGGAGGAGCCCGCGGCCCTGGAGCCGCCCCCCGACGTGGATCCCGAGGACGAGGCGCTCGTCGTGTACACGTCGGGTACGACGGGCCCGCCCAAGGGCGTCGTGCTGACGCAGCAGAACCTCCTCGCGGACGCCGACGCGATCGCCCGCTGGCACGGCTTCGACCGCGACACGCGCCTCCTGTGCGTGCTCCCCACGCATCACGTGAACGGGCTCGTGGTGACGCTCGTGACGCCCTTCCTGGTGGGCGGCAGTGTGGTCCTCTGCCGCCGCTTCCGGACCCGGGACTTCTGGCCGCGCGTGGCGCGCGAAGGCGTGCACGTGGTCTCGGTGGTGCCGACGCTCCTCGCGTTCCTGCTGGAGGACGAGGCGGCGGCGCGGGACCTGGACCTCTCCCGCTTCCGCTACCCGATCTGCGGCGCCGGCCCGCTCACCGTCGAGCTCGCGCGGCGCTTCGAGGAGTGCTTCGGCTTCCCGATCGTGCACGGCTACGGGCTCTCGGAAACCACCTGCTACTCGTGCTTCCTGCCCGTGGACCTGGCCCCCGCCGCGCACGCGCGCTGGATGCGCGACTTCGGCTTCCCGTCCATCGGAGTCCCCCTCGACGTGAACGAGATGGCGATCCACGACGCCGAGGGCCGCGCGCTCGCCCCGGGCGAGCGGGGCGAGATCGTGCTGCGGGGCGTGAACGTGATGAAGGGCTACCACCGCCGGCCCGACGCCAACGCCGAGACCTTCGCCCACGGTTGGTTCCGCAGCGGGGACGAGGGATTCTGCGACGCCGACGAAGGCGGCCGGCGCTTCTTCTTCATCACCGGGCGGATCAAGGAGCTCATCATCCGGGGCGGCGTGAACCTCTCGCCCTTCGAGATCGACGAGGTGCTGAACCGGATCGCCGGCGTGGCGCGCGGCCTCGCGGTGGGCTTCGAGAACGACTGGTACGGCGAGGAGGTGGGGGCCTACGTGCAGCGTGCGCCGGGGGCGGAGGTCCGCGCCGAGGAGGTCCTCGCGGCGTGCCGCGCGCGGCTCCCGTTCGCGAAGGCCCCCAAGGTGGTGGTGTTCGGCGACGACGTGCCCGTGACCTCCACCGGGAAGTATCAGCGCGGGAAGCTCCGCCCCCTCTTCGCGCGGCACAAGGGCACTCAGTTCCGCGAGTGAGTCTCCGGATGCCACCCGCGCGCGTGTCGGCGCACGAGCCAGCGGAGGTTCAGCGCGTTCACGGCCGCGTGCGCCACGATGGGGGCCACGAGGTTCCCGGTGCGCTCGAAGAGCGCGCCGAAGAGCAGGCCGGCGGCGCACGCGAAGACGCTCCAGAGCGCGAGGGGTCGCGAGGGGACGAGGTGCGCGGCGCCGAACAGCAGGCTCGCCGCAACGAGTCCGACCCGCGGCTGGAGGGCGCCCCGGAAGAAGAGCTCCTCGCCGATCCCGCTGGCGGCGGCGAGCACGGCGATCTCGGCGAGGGAGAGCGGACCGAGCGTCTCGGCGAGGCGACGTGCGAGCGCCTCGCCCGCGCGGGTCCGCAGGGTGAGCCATCGCGAGAGGACGACGAGGAGGATCGCGGCGGCGAGACCAATCGCCACGTCCCGGATAGGGTCGAGCCCCGCGGGCGCGCCTCCCGCGTAGAGGAGCGGCTCACCCCTGAGGGCTCTTCGCCACACCCACGCGACCACGGCCATCGCCGTGTAGAGGATCAGCGCGATGGGAATCAGCCGAGGCTGGCTCATCGGTCGTGACCCGTGATTCTCGTGACCTGGATCACCATTCCCACCTCAGGAACCCACCCGCGCACGCCGATGTCATTACGTTGACAGGGCATGGGGGGCCGGTAGCCTCCGCTCGGTCCTGACGCTCTTCCCCGGAGGGCGTCGGATTCGTTTTTTTGGGGTCGCCGAGGATGCGCGACCCTTTGCCGTCGAGCGAGGCGGGCGTCTGCATGGCCGAGCGCATCCCCATGACCCCGCGCGGGTACAAGAAGCTCCAGCAGGAGCTCCACCGGCTCAAGACCGAGGTGCGCCCCGCGGCGATCCGCGACATCGAGGCGGCGCGCGCGCACGGCGACATCAGCGAGAACGCCGAGTACGACGCCGCCAAGGAGAGGCAGGCGCAGCTCGAGGCTCGCATCGCCCAGGTGGACGACCGCCTGGCGCGCGCGCAGGTGATCGACCCTTCCGGCCAGACGCCGGACGTGGTGCGCTTCGGAGCCACGGTGGTCCTCGCGGACGTGCAGAACGCCGAGCACAAGACGTACACCATCGTGGGCGAGGACGAGGCGGACGTTTCGAACGGTCTCATCTCCGTCACCTCGCCGGTGGCGCGCGCGCTCCTCGGGAAGGCGGTGGACGCCGAGGTGCAGGTGAGTGTGCCCAAGGGAATCCGGGAGTTCGAGATCCTCGAGATCCGTTACGACTGACCGCCCCGCACCTCCAGGGATGGGATCGGATGCTTCGATCGCTCCAGGTCAAGTTCAGCGCGCTGCTCGTGACGCTCCTCGTCGTCGCGTGCGTGGGCCTCGCGTGGCTCTCGACGCAGCACGAGCGCGCCGCGCTCGAGACCGAGGTGGAGAACCGCGCGCACGCGCTCTCGCGCGCCCTGGCGGGGACGGTGAAGGAGCCGCTCCTCGTGCACGACGACCTCACGGTGGGCACCTGGGTGAAGCAGCTCGGTGAGGAGCCCGGCGTGGCGGCGGCGCGCGTCCTGGGCGCGGACGGCCGCGTGCTGGCGGCGCTCGCGGACACGGAGGTGGGCACGCAGCTCGAGCTGGTCTCCGGGGAGAGCGTCGCGGGCGCGAGGCCCCGGGCGCAGCGGGTGGGGAGCCGCCTGCGCGTGACCCGCCCCATCGTCTACAGCGACGTTCTCGTGGGCGCGGCCCAGGTGGAGCTCGACCTCGACGTGCTCGTGGCGCCCAAGGTGCGCGAGAGCCAGCGCCAGCTCGCGGTGGTGGCGGTGGGCGTCGCGGTGCTCGGGGTCGTGGCGGGGCTCGTCTTCGTCTCGCTGCTGGTGGGGCCGATCCGGCGCCTGCGCGCGGGCGTGGAGCGCTTCACGGCGGGGGACCTCACGCTGCGCATCCCGCCGACGACGCACGACGAGATCGGCGAGCTCACCACCGCCTTCAACGCGATGGGCGAGGCGCTCCAGCAGAAGCAGCGCATCCAGAGCGCCTTCGGCCGCTACGTGAGCGACTACGTGCTGACCCAGCTCCTGGAGGGCCCGGACGGCGCCGACCTGGCGGGTGTGGAGCGCGAGGTCACGATCATGTTCGCCGACGTGCGCCGCTTCACGGCCCTCTCCGAGGGCATGAAGGCGCGCGACGTGGTCTCGCTGCTGAACGACGTCTTCGAGCTCGTTGCGGCGCGCATCCTGGCCCACGGCGGCACCATCGACAAGTTCATCGGCGACTCGGTGATGGCGTACTTCGGCGCGCCGGTGTCCCAGCCGGACCACGCCGCACGCGCCGTCCGCGCCGCGCTCGACGTGCAGCTCGCCCTCGCCGAGCGCAAGCTCTGCGACAACACCCCCGAGGAGCACAGCGCCTTCCTCGAGGTGGGGATCGGGATCCACACGGGACCCGTGGTGGTGGGCAACATCGGCACCGACCGGCGCAGCGATTTCACCGCCATCGGCGACGCGGTGAACGTGGCGAGCCGGCTCGAGAAGCTCGCGCGGCCGGGGGAGATCCTGATCTCCGAGGCGGTGCAGCGTCGCGTGCGCGGGGTCGTGTCGCTGCGCTTCGAGGGGGAGCGCCAGCTCTCGGGGCGCCAGGAGCCCGTGCACGTCTACGCCGTGGACTTGGCGGCGTCCGCGGCCGCGGCCGGCATCGGCGCGGAGCCGGCTCCCGGCCCCGCGTGAGACTCGGCCTGCGCAGCGGGCTCGCGGCGCTCGCGGCGGGGATGACCCTCGCCTGCGCCACCGCACTCGACACCGGGGAGCGTCACTACCGCGACGGTGACCGTCTCGGCGCGCTCGAGACCTGGCGGAGCATCCCCCCCGACCACCGGGACTTCGCCCCCGGGCAGCAGCGCCTGGCCGAGGTCGAGGAGGAGTTCCAGAGCCTCGTGATCCGCTACAAGCAGCGGGGGCGCTACTTCGAGTCGCGCGAGCGGCTCGCCGAGTCGATCCTGAACTACCGCCTCGCGCTCAAGCTCCAGCCCGACGACCGCGAGACCCTCGACCACGTGCAGATCCTGTCGCGCTCCCTCGCCGCGGAGAAGGCGGCCACGCTCGAGGCGTTCCACCAGGACCTGGCGAAGCGCGAGCTCGGCGCCGCGCGCGAGAAGCTCGCGCGACTCTCGGAGCTCGACGCCTTCGATCCCGATCTCGAGACGGAGCGGCGCCGGTTCAATCGCGAGCTCACCCGGGAGATCCGGCGCGCTCTCGAGCGCGGGCGCCAGCACTTTGCCGCCGGCGACCTGGCGGGGGCCGAGCGCGAGTTCCAGGCCGTGCTGGCGCTCGCTCCCGAGAACGAATCCGCCCAGGGCTACCTCTCCTACATCGCGACCATCCGCAAGACGCGCGAGCGGCGCGCCAGCGTGGACACCGCGTGGGTGGGCGCGAGCGACGCGGAGATCCGCGCGGAGGGCTTCTACCAGAACGCGCTCGCCGCGGAGCGCGCGGGCGACCCCTTCGAAGCGATCCGCCAGGATCTCTCGGCGCTCGGCGCGCACCCGGAGCACGCCGGCGCCCGCCAGCACCTCGCGCGCCTGCGCGCGGGGCTGGCGCCCGAGGTGGACACCCTGGTGGAGAGCGGACGCCAGTACTACCTCGAGGAGGACCTCCAGTCCGCGCTCGATCAGTGGCGCCGGGCGCTGCTGGTCGATCCGGGCAACGCGCGCGCCAAGGACTACGTGGGCCGCGCCGACCGGCTGCTCGAGAACCTCGAGAAGCTCCGCGCGGATCCGAAGAGCGGGAGCCGTTAGCGCCGTGCGCGCTCACCACGCCGTCGCCGCCCTGCTCGCCGCGCTCGCCTGCGCGGGCTGCGCCTCCACCCCGCTGCCCGACCTGCACTGGCCGGAGCGCGCGACGCAGTCCGAGCTCGTCGTGGTGGAGGGCTCCGCGGTGGACCTCCCCGTGCCGCGCGATCCGCGCGCGACCTCCGGAGAGCTGCGCCGCGTGCCGTTGCGTTGGGATCCCGTGCTCACGGGCGACGTGGCCGGCTATCGCGTGGAGCGAGCGGAGGGCGACACGGAGGCATGGGCGCCCGTCGCGACGGTGCCCGGTCGCTTCGGAACGATCTGGGTGGACGGCGGCGACCCCCGCGAGGGGGGCGACGGCCGCCTCGGCGACGGCGCCCGCTACGCGTACCGCGTGCGCCCCTTCGATTCCAGCGGCTCGCTCGCCCGGCTCGCGTCCGAGGCCGTCGCGGTCACGACCGCGCCGCTGCCCAAGGCTCCGCCAGGCCTGCGCGTCTACAACCATCTGCCCCGGGAGGTCGCCATCACGTGGCACCCCGTCTCGCACCCGAGCGTGGCGGGCTACGTGGTCCTGCGTAGCCCCAGCGCGGCCGGCCCCTTCGAACCCATCGTGCGCCTGGACGGTCGCTTCGCGACCCGGCACCTCGATCGCCGTCTGGGAGACCTGCGGGTCTTCTACTACCGCGTCGCGGCCTACAACACCGTCGGCGCCGTGGGGGAAGCCACGGCCCCGGTGGTCGCGGTGACGAAGGCGGAGCCGTTGCCGCCCCTCGGCCTGCGGCTCGTGGAGCAGCGCCTGGGCGAGAACCGGCTCTCCTGGGAGCCGAACGTCGAGGCCGACGTCACGGGCTATCGCCTGCTCCGTTACCGCGCGGGCCGCCGTGGCGCGGAGACGGTGGCGACGCTCCCACCCGACGCGACCTCGGCGCTGGACGCGGAGCTCGCCGCCGACGAGGCCGTCGCCTACGCGCTCGAAGCCTTCGACGCCGACGGGCTCGAGAGCGACCCGACCGACCGCCTGCGGGTGGTCTCCGAGGGCTACCGCCTCGCCGCGGAGGTCCGCGACGGCGTCGTGCACCTGCGCTGGGATCCCGTCGCCGACGCCGGCTTCACGAGCACGCGGGTCTTCCGCGAGGGCTGGCTGCGGCTGCGCGAGATCGGGCGCGCGAGCGGGGGCGAGTTCCAAGACGCCGACGTCGAGCCCGGCGAGACCTACCGCTACGTCGTGGTGCCCGAGCACAGCGACGGCCGCCGCGCGC
>DASRUS010000176.1:0-5426 GCA_035687825.1 Myxococcota bacterium
AGCACCTCGGGCTCGATCTGCTTGTTCATGCCGAAATCCACGATGGCGACCCGGCCGTCCAGATCCACCAGCAGGTTCCCCGGGTGCGGATCGCAGTGGAAGAAGCCGTCGCGGAAGATCATGTGCAGGAAGGCGCGCGTAGCAGTGACCACGGCCTGCTCCGGGTCGATCCCGCGCGCCACCAGGGCCTCGCGGTCCGTGATCTTCGTGCCTTCGATGTACTCCATGCTGAGCACGCGGCGCGTCGTCGTCTTCCAGTGGATCGCCGGCAGGCGCAGCTTCGCGAAGAGCGCGGGGTCGCTGGCGAGGTTGCGCGCGATCGTCTCGGCGGCGCGCCCTTCGCGCTCGTAGTCCATCTCGCCGAGCAGGGAGGCGCGGATCTCGCGGTAGACGCGCATCAGATCCGCGACGGCCACGAAGTCGAAGAGCCACAGGCCCAGGTGCGTCATGGCGAGGTCCACCGCCACCGAGCGCTCGACGCCCGGGTAGAGGAGCTTCACCGCGAGCTCGGTGCCCTCCAGATCGCGCGCGCGGTGCACCTGGCCGAGGCTCGCCGCCGCCAGGGGCTCGGGGTCGAACCAGCTGAAGCGCTGCCCGAGGGGCGCGCCGAGCTCCGTCTCGATCTGCGCGGCGATCTCCGCGAAGGGATGCGGGGGCACGCGGTCCTGGAGGCGCGCGAGCTCGCGCGTCACCTCCTCGGGGATGACTTCGCTGCGCAGGCTCCCGAGCTGGCCGAGCTTGATGAGGCCGCCCCGGAAACGGACCGCGACGGCGACGAAGCTCGCGCCGAAGCGCGCGTAGCTCCGGGTCAGCCGCTCGGAGTCGGTGCGCCAGGTCCCCCGGTTGTGCAGCGCCGTACGCCCGTACAGCCACGCGGCGCGCAGGATCAGCACCCCGAGGATCACGGCGCGCTCGGCCAGCGCGAGCCATGCGCGCACGCGTCTCACGGCGCCACCTCGCGCGCGCCGGCCGAGGCCGCGACCTGGAGCACGGGCGGGCGCCGCGCGAAGCGCGACTCGAAGCCGTCGGCGATCCAGCTGCTCACGTCCTCCACCGCGTCGGGTCGCACCAGGTGCAGCGTGCAGCCGCCGAAGCCCGCTCCCGTGAGGCGCGAGCCTAGCACCCCGGGGTGCGCGTCGGCCCGCGCGCACAGGAAGTCGAGCTCGGGCGTGCTCACCTCGAAGTCCTCGCGCAGGCTGCGCATGCCCTCGCGCAGGCAGGCGCCGGCCGTCGCGAGGTCGCGCGCCTCGAGCGCGCGGACCGACGCGGCCACGCGCGCGTTCTCGGTGATCACGTGGCGCGCGCGCCGGAACAGGCGCTCGGGGAGCGCGCGAGCGAGCGCGGGGAGCTGCGCGGGCTCGAGGTCGCGCAGGGCGCGAAGCTCGGGAGCGACCCGCGCCTCGCGCGCCGCGCAGAGCGCCTCCGCGCACTCGGCGCGCCGGTCGCCGTAGCCTCCCGCGACGAGCGCGCGGCGCACGCCCGAATCCACGACGAGGAGCGCCACCTCGGACCGGGGCAGGGGCACCTCTTCCACCGCGAGGCTGCGGCAGTCGATCGCCAGGGCGTGGTCCTTGCGGCCGAGCGCGCTCGCGAACTGGTCCATGACCCCGCACGCGACCCCGACGAAGCCGCTCTCCGCGCGGTGGGCGAGCAGGGCGCGCTCGCGCGCCCCGAGGCCGAGCCCGCCGGCGCGATCCAGGAGCGTCGCCACCGCGACCTCGAGCGCCGCGGAGCTCGAGAGACCCGACTCGCGGGGCAGGCGGCTCGCCAGGGCGAGATCGAGGCCTCCCGCCTCGAGCCCGCGCTCCGCCAGCGCGAACACCACGCCCTGCACGTAGTCGAGCCAGCTTCCGCGCCGGGCCAGATCCTTGGCCTCGAACTCGCCGCGCTCGCCGAGATCGCAGGCCCACACGCGGAAGCGCGCGTCCGCGCGCCGGGCGCCGAGCGCCACGATCTCGCGGTCGATGGCGCAGGGGAGCACGAGACCCTCGTTGTAGTCGGTGTGCTCGCCGATCAGGTTCACGCGCCCGGGGGCGCTCGCGGCGAGCTCCGGGGCGCGCCCGAACTCGCGGAGGAAGGCCTGGGCGAGCGTCTCGCGCACGGCCCGCAGGCTATCTTCTTTTTCTCCGCTCGCCTGCTGCACTTCCTTGCCCGTTCTTCTGTTACGCTCCGGCGCCTCATGGGCACGAGGAAGGCCTGGCTCACCGCCGCGCTGTTCGCGGCGCTCGCCGCGGCACCCGCCGCGGCCGAGGATCCCTTCCTGCGCCGGACCGCCGCGGTGCAGGTGGTGGAGAAGGTCGGCCCGGCGGTCGTGAACATCACGACGCAGCGCGTGGTGGAGGGCGCGAGCCCGTTCAGCCCGTTCGCGACCGGCGACCCCTTCTTCGATCAGTTCTTCCGCGACTTCTTCGAGCCGCGCGTCCCGCGCACCGCCCAGAGCCTCGGCTCGGGGGTGGTGATCGACGCGAGCCGGCACGTGCTCACGAACGAGCACGTCGTGGCCCGCGCGACCCGCATCCAGGTGACCCTGGCGGACGGCCGCGAGTTCGAGGCCACGCTGGTGGGCGCGGATCCCGACAACGATCTCGCGGTGCTGCGCGTCGAGACGGGGGAGGCCGTCCCGTGGGTCGAGCCGGGCTCCTCGAGCGACCTCCTGGTGGGCGAGCCCGTGATCGCCATCGGCAACCCCTTCGGCCTCTCCAACACCGTGACGACGGGGGTCGTCTCGGCGCTCGACCGCTCGATCCGGCAGCAGGACCGCACCTTCCACGGCTTCCTCCAGACCGACGCCTCCATCAACCCGGGGAACTCCGGAGGGCCGCTGCTCAACGCCGAGGGCGAGCTCATCGGGGTCAACACCGCGATCTACAGCGGCGCCCAGGGCATCGGCTTCGCGATCCCCATCGACGTGGCGAAGCGCGTGGTGGGCGAACTCATCGAGCACGGCGCGGTGCAGCCGGTCTGGCTGGGCCTCGACCTCCAGGACCTCGACCCGCGCCTCGTCGAGGTGATGCAGCTCCCCGAGCGCGTGAGCGGCGCCCTCGTGAGCCGGGTGCGCGAGCGCGGCCCCGCGGCGCGATCGGGGATCGCGCGCGGCGACGTGCTCATGCGGCTGGACGGGCGTCCGCTGCACTCGGCGCACGAGTTCTACGAGATGCTCGAGCGGGTGACCACCGGCCAGACGCTCGAGCTCGAGGTGTGGCGCGACGGGACGACGCGCAGGTTCCGCGCCGCCGCGGCGGCGCTCCCCGAGAACGCGGTCGAGGAGATCGCCGTCGAGAAGCTCGGCGTGCGGCTCGCGCCCGGCGAGCGGGGCGGCTTCGTGGTGCAGGAGGTCCGCTCCGGGAGCGGCGCCGCGCGCATCGGCGTCCAGTCCGGGGACGTCATCTCGCACATCAACGGCCGCGCCCTCGCGGACCCCGACGCCCTGCGCCGCGCCCTCCTGGACCTGCGGGGGCGCGACCGGGCCCTCGTCATGGTTCTCCGGGGCCGCGGTCGGTACCATGTCACGATCCCGCTCTCCTGAGAGCCCCGGCGCCCTGCGAACGGAACCGCAGCGGGCGGTCCGGCGTCGAAGGGGCGGCTTCCGAGCGCCCACCGGGCGTCCCGGGACGCACAGCCACGGAGTCCGAACATGAGCGCGCGCAAGCTTGGCATCCTCTTCGTCCTCGGCGCCGGGGTGCTCGCGCTGCTCTTCGCCACGGGCCTGCTGCAGGTGCAGGTCCAGGTGGCGGAGAACGTGGCCGAGGCCATCGACCTCTTCGGGAGCGAGGAAGCCGGGAAGAGCGCGCCTCCCGTCGAGCCCTTCTGGACCGAGAGCGCCGCGCGCGAGCCGAGCGGCCCGGCCGCGAGCGCCCCGAACTTCGCAGACCTCGCCGAGCGCGTCTCTCCCGGGGTCGTGAACATCCAGACGTCGAAGACGGTGTCGGCCCCGCGCGTACCCAATCCGTTCGAGGAGTTCTTCGGCGGACCGTCCTTCGAGATGCCGGAGGGCGAGTTCAAGGTGCCGAGCCTCGGCAGCGGTTTCGTGATCTCCCCCGACGGCTACATCGTCACGAACAACCACGTGGCCGAAGAGGTGGACAAGATCACCGTGGCCTTCCTGGACGGCGTGGAGCTCCCGGCCCGGGTGGTGGGTCGCGACCCCAAGACCGACATCGCGCTCATCAAGGTCGATTCGCCCAAGGAGCTGCCGGCGCTCCCCCTGGGCGACTCGAACCGGCTGCGCCCGGGCGATTGGGTGGTCGCGATCGGCAATCCCTTCGGGCTCTCGCACACGGTGACCGCGGGCATCGTGAGCGCCCTCGGGCGCAACATCGGGCAGGGCCCGTACGACGACTTCATCCAGACCGACGCAGCCATCAACCCCGGCAACTCGGGGGGGCCGCTGCTGAACCTCCAGGGCGAGGTGGTGGGGATCAACACCGCGATCAACCCGCGCGCCAACACGGTCGGCTTCTCGGTCCCCATCAACATGGCCAAGGAGATCCTGCCCCAGCTCCGTGCGACGGGGCGCGTGACGCGAGGCTGGATGGGCGTCTACATCCAGCACATCACGCCCGACCTCGCCGAGGCGCTCGAGCTCGAGGGCGGCGCGAAGGGGGCGCTCGTCTCCAAGGTGGATCCCAGGGGGCCCGCCGCGGCCGCGGGCATCGAGCGGGGCGACGTGATCGTCGAGTTCGACGGCAGGCCCATCCAGGAGATGGAGGATCTGCCGCGCCTCGTCGCCGCCACGCCCGTGGGAAGCTCCGTGGACGTGGGGGTGGTCCACGACGGCCGGCGCAAGAACGTGAGCGTAAAGGTCGGCGAGCTCGAGGAGGGCGAGGCCATGGCGCGCGCCGAGACGAAGGAGGAGGGGCCGACCGCCTTCGGCATGCGCGTCCAGAACGTGACCCCGGCCCTCGCCGAGCAGCTCGGCCTCGACGAGGCGACGGGGGTGGTGATCTCGAGCATCGAGCCCGGCAGCGCCGCGGACGAGGCGGGCCTGCGCCCCCGGGACGTGATCGTCGAGGTGGGCCACGAGCCCGTGAAGGACGTGGACGACCTGCGCGCGAAGCTCTCCGAGATCGAGAAGGCCCTGCTCCTCGTGCGCCGGGGCGACGCCACGGTCTTCGTCCCCCTGAAGCGCCAGCCGAAGGAGTAGGGCGGGACCGGAGCCTGGGACCCTCTGCTCGGGGCGCTTGCCCCCGCGCGGGGCGTGTCTAGGCTTGCCCGTCATGCGTTTCGACAAGCTCACGATCAAGAGCCAGGAAGCCCTGGCCGAGGCCCAATCCCTGGCGAGCGCCCGGGGTCACGCCGCGATCGAGGCGGGGCACCTGCTCGCGGCGCTCCTCGCCCAGCCCGAGGGCAGCACGCTCCCGGTGCTCCAAAAGCTGGGCGTCTCGCCGAATGCCGTTCAGGCTTCGGTCGAGGAGCTGCTCTCCCGC
>DASRUS010000177.1:0-3187 GCA_035687825.1 Myxococcota bacterium
CCGCGATCGCGCGCCGCGTCGCACCCACCGCGCGGCGGATCCCGATCTCCCGCGTGCGCTCGGTGACGGTCGTGAGCATGACGTTCATGATGCCGATGCCGCCCACGAGGAGCGAGATCGCCGCGATCGACCCCATCACGACGTTGAACACACGCTGCGTGCTCTGCGCCTGCGCCAGGAGCTCCGCGGGCACCACGACCTCGAAGTCCTCCACGCCGTGGTGCGCGCGCGCCAGGAGCGCCTTCACCGCGCTCGCCGTGCCGACCACCTGCTCGGCGGTCGTCACCTGGATGGCGATCTCGGCGAGCCGTGGGTTCCCGTCCGACCCGGGCAGGCGCGCCGCTGCGGTGCTCAGGGGCACGTACACGTCCTGGTTCACGTTGCGCAGCTTGATCACGGTCGCGCGCCCCTCGCGGACCCGCTTGGGCTCCATGACTCCCACCACCGTGAACCAGCCGTCGCCGATGCGCAGGAGTTGTCCCACGGGGTTGCGCGGGCCGAAGAGCTGCGCGCGGATCTCCGATCCGATCACCGCCACCCGCTTGCGTTCGCGCAGGTCGAGGGCGCCGAGGAAGCGCCCCTGGGCGGCCCGGAAGTCCGTGACGCGCGCGTAGTCTTCCGTGGTGGCCACCACGCGTCCCACGGCCTCGCGGCTGCCAAGCAGCACCGGGGCTTCCACGAAGCGGACCGGCGCCACGCCGTCGAGGTTCGGGAGGCTCGCGCGCAGGAGCTCGCCGTCCGCGGCGCCGAGGCCCGCAGAGCCGCTGTGTTCCGCGGCGTCGCGCGCCGCGCCGGTGAGCTCGCGGTGGTTCACGCGGATCTGGTTCGTGCCGAGCAGCCGGATCTGCTCGACCGCCTCGCGTCGCGCGCCCTCGGCGATGGAGATCATCGACACCACCGCGGCGACCCCGAACACGACGCCGAGCATGGTGAGGAGCGAGCGCAACGCGTGCGCACGCAGGCTCCGCAGGCCCATGCGCAGGCTCTCCGAGGGATCGAAGTCCGCCACCTTCAGCGCGCCTCCGGCTCCGCGTGGGGGCTCGCCGAGGCCCCGCGCCCCGCTCCCGCGTGCTCCTCCGCGATCACGCCGTCCTGGATGCGAATCACGCGCCGCGCGCGGCGCGCCTTCCCTGCGTCGTGGGTGACGAGGACCACGGTCACCCCCTTCGCGTGGAGCCCGTCGAGCACGTCCATGATCTCCTCGCCCGTGCGGGAGTCGAGATTGCCGGTCGGCTCGTCCGCGAGGAGCAGGTCGGGCTCGCCCACGAGCGCGCGTGCGATCGCCGCGCGCTGGCACTCGCCGCCGGAGAGCTCGCGGGGTCGATGCTCGCGCCGCTCGGAGAGCCCCACCGACGCGAGCGCACGCTCCGCGCGCGCTTCGCGCTCGGCGCGCGGCGTGCCCTGGTAGACCAAGGGCAGCTCCACGTTCTCGGCGACGTTCAGCTCCGGGATCAGGAAGAATCCCTGGAACACGAAACCGATCTTGCGGTTGCGCAGGCGCGAGAGCGCTTCGTCGTCGAGCGTCGCGACGTCCGTCCCGTCGATCCGATAGCTCCCCCGCGTCGGGCGATCCAGGCAGCCGAGCAGATGCAGCAGGGTGGACTTCCCGGAGCCTGAAGGGCCCATGAGCGCCAGGTAGTCGCCCCGCCCCGCGCGGAGCGAGATGCCGCGCAGGGCGTGGACCTCGCCCCGCCCCATCGGGTAGGAGCGCGCGACGTCCTCGAGCTCGAGCAGCGCCGGCATCGCTTCCTTCAGAGGGGCTCCGGGGACGCGAGGAGGATCTCGTCGCCCTCCTCGAGGCCGCTGCGCACGATGGCGATGCGGTCGGTGCTCCCGCCGAGCTCCACCACGCGCTCCTCCACCGCACCGCCGTCCCGGCGATACACGATCGTGCGATCGAGGTCGTCGACGAAGACGGCCGCGAGCGGCACCCACAGCGCGCCGGGGTGCTCGCTCACCAGGAGCTCCACGGTCGTGGAGAGACCCTGCTTGAGGCGCTCGTCGTCGCCCTTCACCCGGATCGCCACGTCGAAGACCTTGAGCCCGGTGGGCTTGCCCGTCACCGGACTGATCTTCTGGCGGGCGAGGGAACCCACCTTCGCCACCTCGCCCTCGAAGACCGCGTCCGGCCACGCGTCCAGGCGCAGCTCCGCGCGGCCGCCCAGGACGACCTTCGCCAGGTCGAACTCGCTGATCTCGGCTTCCACGATCATGTGCGACGTGTCGGGGAGGTACATGAGGTCCATGCCCTCGAAGGGCGTCATGCCCACCGAGAGCTTGCGCGGGTTCGCCGCGTCGCCCACCACCGCGTAGACCACCACCCCGTCGCGCGGCGCGCGCAGCACCCCCTCGCGGAGCTTGCGCTCCGCGTCCTTCACGTCCTGCTCGGCGCGATCCACGTTCGCGCGGGCCGCCGTCACCGCGGCGTCGAAGGCGCGGTTCGCCGCCTTCACCTCTTCGTAGCCGAGGCGCGCGGAATCGAGCTCGCTCCGGTTGATGAAGCCCTTCGCCGCGAGCTCGGGGAGCGACTGGTAGTCGAGCCACGCCTTCTGCTCGGTGGCCTTGCGCGCCTCACGATCCGAGATCGCCCTCTGGAGCTCGGCCCGCGCCACGGCGAGCGCCGACTCCGCACCGCTCTTGATGATCTCCCACTTCGTCACTTCGAAGCGCACGAGCTCGTCTCCCGCCCGCACGTGCGTCCCCTCGAGCACCAGCCACACGATCTGCTTGTCCGTGGGCGCGCTCACCGTGGTCTGCTCGGCCGCCCGTAGCTCCCCGGACTCGGTGACCGTGATCCGGATGTCGCCGCGCGCGACCTTCGCCACCGGGACGTTCACGGCCGGCCCGTCCCGCCAGAGCAGGCCGCCGAGCAGGAAGAGCGCGGCGACGGCCACGGGGAGCGCGGCGAGCGCGCGCCCGGGCCGGGCCGCGATGCGCTCGCGCAGACGCGTCGCGAGCTTCGCCCAGAGCGCGGCGGTCTGGTGCATGGAGGCGTGCATGGCATTTCCCCCGGCGGGCCGGTCCGGGCTCACAGCGGGCCCGCGATGCGGGCTTCGAGCCGGACCAGGCCGTTCGCGTAGTCCACGATCCCCTGGAGGAGCGCGCTCTCGGCGTCCACCAGGTCGTTCTGGGCGTCGGTCACGTCGAAGTTGTTCGCGAGCCCGAGCTGGTAGCGCGTGTTCGCGAT
>DASRUS010000178.1:0-10928 GCA_035687825.1 Myxococcota bacterium
TCCACGCCAGCCAGCCGAAGGAGAGCAGACACACGAAGAGCGCCCATTCGAGCACGAGGAGCACGACCCGCTCGGCCTCCATGGGGGCGAGGAGGGGATCACCAGGCGCCGCCGACTCCAGATGAGAGCGTTCCGCTCGGAAGCTGCGCCGCCGGAGCATATCACCGGCTGCGCTCGCGCGAGACCCCTCGCAAGCCGGGCGCCGAGATCCGCGGCCGAAGCTCGCGAGCGCGGGCTTTTCCACGCGACGCGACGCCCGGTCCGCCGCGCTCGCCCGCCGGCTATTCCGGCCGCGCCTCGAGCTCGCGCCGCGGGGCGCGCGGCGGGGCGAGCTTCACGCCCGCTGCCTCGGCGAGCTCACGGAACGAGGCCTCGAGGTGCCCGATGAAGTCGTGGAGGTCGGGCACGAGGTCCCAGTCCGCCATGACCCCCCAGTGCAGCTTCCCGTCGTAGCTGAAGATCGCGATGCCGAGCGAGTGGTTCATGAGCAGGTTCAGCATCGGGTAGCTCGCGAGCATGCGCGCTCCCAGCAGGTAGAGCGGGAGCTGCGGCCCGGGGACGTTCGTCACCACCAGGTTCGCGGCGCGGAAGCGGTATGCCATGCGCGTGGCCACCGTGAGCAGCGTGGGCACGGTCCACTCGCTCACCGACGCCAGCACGGCTGCGCCAAGCGCCTGACGCGAAGTCTTCAAGCGCTCCGTCACCTCGCGCACCGCGGAGAGGCGGTGGCGCGGATCCTGCTCCCCGACGGGGAGCGACACCGCCCAGAGGGCGATCTTGTTCCCCACCGTGCCCCGCTCGGTCGACGGACGCATGCTCACCGGCACCATGGCGCGCAGGTCGAGGCGGCGCTGGGCGGCCGGCGGGACGCCGCGCTGCTCGAGGAAGCGCCCCACCGCGCCGGTCACGATGGCGAGCACTACGTCGTTCACGGTGCCGCCGACCTCGTTCTTGATCTCCTTCACGGGCGCGAGGTCGAAGCTCGTCCAGTCGAAGCGGCGGTGCGGGCCGGGCTCGCGGTTGAGCGGCGTCTCCGAGGCGGAGCGCAGACCCGCGGAGAGCGTCTCGCCGAGGGCGGCGAGCTGCTCGCGCACCTCGTCCGCCGCGCCGCGCGGATCCCCGAGGGCACGCCACACGCCCCGCGCGGCGTGCAGGGGTCCGAGCGCGCGGCGCACGACCTCGGATCCCACCAGCGCGAGCGGTCCCGGCGGCGGCTCCGGGATCCAGCGGGGCGGCGTCTCGCACTCCGCGTCGGGGCTCGCCGAGAGCAGCACGGTCATGAGGTCGACTCCCGCGATGCCGTCGATCATGCAGTGATGGGTCTTCGTGATGAGCGCGAAGCGGTCGTCGGAGAGCCCTTCGACGATCCACATCTCCCAGAGCGGCTTCCCGCGGTCGAGCTGCTGGGACATGATGCGGCCGGCGAGGCGCTTCAGCTGGCGCTCGTCGCCCGGGGTGGGCAGGCTCGTGTGGCGCACGTGGTAGTGCACGTTGAAGCCGTCGTCGTCCACCCATACGGGATGCCCTTCGACGGGGATCCAAGCGAGCGTCTGCCGGTAGCGCGGGATCCGGTGCAGGCGCGACGCCACGTAGTCGCGGATCCGGTCGGCGTCGATCCCGCCGCCCGGGCGGCGCAGCGGGCCGGCCTCCAGGACGAGCGTGGCCGCGATGTGCTGCGGATAGCAGGATGACTCGAGGTCGAGGAAGCTCCGGTCCACGACCGAGAGGCGCTCGTAGCGGGCCACGGCGGATCCTCCGCCTCCACCCCCCGGCGTCTCTGGTACCCCAGCCCGCGCGGCGGGTAAAGCCCTACCCTCTGGGCGTGCGCAGGCGGTCGAACGAGCTCGAGGCGGCGCGCGAGGCCTACGCCGAGGAGCTACGCGGACGCTGCCCGCTGCGCTCGGAGGCGCTCGTGCGGGCGCTCGCGACGGTGCGCCGCGAGGACTTCCTCCCGCGCGGCCCGTGGCTGCTCCTCGAGCGCCTCGAGGGCTACTCGTCCACCCCGAGCATGGATCCGCGCGAGATCTACCGCGACGTGGCGGTGGCGATCGACGCGGGGCGGCTGCTGAACTCGAGCCAGCCGAGCCTGCTGGCGGCGATCCTCGACGCGCTCGACGTGGCCCCCGGCGAGCGCGTGGTGCACGTGGGCTGCGCCACGGGGTACTACACCGCGATCCTCGCCGAGCTCGTGGGGCGCGCCGGCGCCGTCACGGCCCTCGAGATCGACCCCAGGATCGCGGCCTCGGCGAAGCGGAACCTGCGCGCGTGGAAGCAGGTGGAAGTGATCCACGCCGACGCCCTGGAGCACGACTTCGGCCCCACGGACGTGGTGCTCGTGGACGCGGGGGTCACGCAGCCCCACCGGCGCTGGCTCGACGCCCTTCGGCCCGGCGGGCGCATGGCGCTGCCGCTCACGGCGATCCGCCCGCCGACGCGCGTCGCGCGCTTCCTGCGCAACAACCTGGGCTGGTTCCTGTTCCTGCGTCGCGAGTCCGCGGGATTCTCCGCGCGCTTCGGCGAGCGCGCGGGGATCGCCGCGCTCTACGGCGGCCGCGATCCCGAGCGCCAGGCGCGCCTCGAGGTCGCGTATCGCAAGGGCGGCCGCGACCAGGTGCGCTCGCTCCGCCGCGACCCGCACCCCCGCGACGCGACCTGCTGGTTCCACGACGCGGAGTTCTGCCTGTCGACGCGGGAGGTGGGGCTGGCCACGCCGAGCCAGCGCCTGCTCGACGCCGAGCGCGGCGGCGCGTGACGCTCTACGCCGAGACGAGCGCGGTGCTCCGCTGGCTCTTCAACGAGCCCAGGGGCGACGCGATCTTGGATCACCTGCGTGCGGCCTCGAAGATCACAGCCTCCCGGCTCACGCTCCTCGAAGCCCGGCGCGCGATCCGCCGGGCGGCGCGAGAAGGAGGGCTCCGGAGCGCGCAGCGGAGCGAGGTCCTCTCCGCCCTCGCCCTGGCCGCGGCGCGTTGGGCGCTGCTCGAGCTCTCCCGGCCGGTGGTCGACCGGGCCGAGGGCGAGTTCCCGGTGGAGCCGATCCGCACGCTCGATGCGCTCCACCTGGCGAGCGCGCTCGCGCTCCGAGAGGCGCTCCCCGATCTCGTCGTGCTCTCCACCGACGATCGGATACGCGCCAATGCGCTCGAGCTCGGGTTCGCATTGCTTCCGGAGTGAGGATCGTTCACCCCCGTATCCGCGAACGTCACCCCCCGTACATCCCGCCGTTCACGTGGAGCACGCTGCCCTGCACGTAGCTGCCGCGCGTGGCGAGGAAGGCGACCACGTCCGCCACCTCCTCGGGGGAGCCCATGCGTCCGAGGGGAATGCGCGAGAGGATCGCCGTCCGCACCGCTTCGGGGAGCTTCGCCGTCATCTCGGTCTCGATGAAGCCCGGGGCGACGGAGTTCACGAGGATGCCGCGGTCGCCGAGCTCCTGGGCCAGCGACTTGGTGAGGGCGTCGAGGCCGGCCTTGCCCATCGTGTACGCGGTCTGGCCGCGGTTGCCCGTGTGGCCGACCACGCTCGAGATGCTCACGATGCGCCCGCTGCGCTTGCGCAGCATGAAGCGGCGCACCACGAGCTTGGTGAGATACCAGGTGCCGCGCACGAGGGACGCGACCGCGTCGTAATCCTCCAGCTTCATGAGCGGCAGCGGCGCGTCGCGGCTCTCGCCGGCGTTGTTCACGAGGACGTCGCAGCGCCCCGCGCGTTCCTCGAGCTCGGCGACGAGGGCGTCCACGTCCGCGGACACCGCGAGGTCGGCGCGCAGCAGGAGCGCGTCGGGGAGCTTCTCCGCCAGCTCTCTCGCGCGCGATTCGCTCGAGCGGTAGTGGACCGCCACGCGAAATCCTTCCTCCGCGAGCGCGCGCGCGCAGGCGGCGCCGATCCCGCTCGCGGCGCCCGTCACGAGGGCGAGCTTGCGATCCGTCACAAGAATCTCCTCTCCGCCCCGCCGATCCCCACCTCGGCGAGGACCCCGGCGAGCTCCTCGCGCCGTACGACGCGCACGCGCACGCCCGGCGGGAGCGACTCGGCCAGACGCTGGAAGTAGCGCATGCGCGGCCGGGCATCGACGATGACGACGACGCCGCGGTCCTCCTCGGTGCGGATCAGCCGCCCGCTCATCTGCTTGAGATGCAGGAGCATCCGGCCGAGCGTATGGCGGCCGAAGGCGTCCTCGCCGCGCTCGCGCAGGCGCTCCTCGCGGCGCCGGCGGAGCTCCGTCGGCACCTCGAACGGAAGCTTCTCGATCACGACGGCCTCGAGGCTCCGGCCGGGGAGGTCGAGCCCCTGCCAGAAGCGCCGCGCACCGAGGAGCACCGCGCCGCCCGCGCGGAAGCGCTCGACCAGCGCGTGGGGGTCGTCGGACGCGCGGCGGGGGAGGAGCACCTCGATCCCGTCCGGGCGCAGACGGCGGGCGAGACGCGCCGCCACGTCGTTCATGCGGCGCAGACTCGTGAAGAGGCCGAGGGTGCGTCCGCCGAGCCGGCGTGCGAGCTCCGCGAGCACCTCGGTCGTGTCCTCCACGAGGTCCTCGCCCTCTTCGAGCGCGACGACGCGCATGTGCTCCGCGTACGGGAAGGGGCTCGGCACGGAGTCGCGCTCCACGCGATCGCCGAGGCGCTCCTCCAGGGCGAGGGAACCCAGCGCCGCGAAGGCGTCGCCCCCGACGAAGAGGCTCGCCGAGACTCCCGCAAAGCTCTGGAGCCCGCCCAGAAAGCCGCGATGGAACGGCTCGGAGGGATCCACCGCGCGCACCACGAGCCGCCAGCGGTCGAAGGGCGGCTCGAGCGCCTCGAAGGCCGCCACCTGCTCGCTCGCGCGCCGCTCCGCCCCGTCGAAGGGCAGGCGCAGGACGGCCGCCGCCTGGCGCAGGTCCTCCCGCGCGCGCTCGAGGACGGTTCCCTCGGCCTCGAGGCTCGCGGGGGCGAGCGCGTCGAGCTCGTCGCACACGGTGTCGAGGCGGTGCGCGGCGCTCTCCGCCAGCGCGGCGAGCGGCGCGAAGCGCGGCCCCGGATCGCCGGGGAGGTCGAGCTCGCCGCCCTCGGCGAGCTCGGACGCGGCGCGGCCGAGGGCGACGAGGTCCTGCTGGATCGCTCGCCGCCAGGCGACCGCGTCCTTCTCCACCAGGCGGCGCGCCCGCGCCGGAAGGCGCGCCTCACCGCCCGGCGCCGCGCGGCCGTCGGCACGGCCACCCGCTGCGCGACCACCGGTTGCCGGGCGCCCGAAGATCTCGTCCATGCGCGCCAGGATCTCCTCGGGCCGCGCTTCGAGCGCGTAGACTTCGTCCGCCACGTCCGCGAGCTCGTGGACCTCGTCCACCACCACGTGCGCGAGGCGCGGGTAGTCCGGCGGCCAGCGCAGCAGCAGATCGTGGTTCGCGACCACCAGGTGCGCGCGCGCGAGCGCGGCGCGGCGGCGGCCGAAGGGGCAGTCCTCCCGGTGGGCGCACTGCTCGCGCGAGCACTGCTCGGGCCGCACCGACACCGAACGTTGGAGGAGCTCGCGCAGCGCGGGGAAGCGCCGCAGGAGCGCCGCCGGGACGCTCCCGAGCTCGCCGTGGGGGCGCGTGCGCGCGCAGGCGAGGAGGGCCGCGTACGCGAGGCGGTCCTCGGGGAAGAGCCGCGCGTCGCGGCCCTCGTCGAGCGCGCCTTCCAGGCGCCGCGCGCAGGCGTAGTTCGCGCGGCCCTTGATGGAGAGCGCGCGGAGCTCCGGGTGGCCCAGCAGGCGCGCCGCGGCGCCGATGTCCTTGGCGAGGAGCTGGTCCTGGAGGAGCTTCGTGCGCGTCGAGATCGCCACGGGGCACGCCGTGGGGAAGCGCACGGCGAAGGGGATCGCCGCGGCGAGGTAGGCGAGCGACTTCCCGACGCCGGTGCCGCCCTCGAGGAGCAGCACCCCGCTCTCCGCCAGGCTCCTGGCGAAGCGGCGCGCGAGCCGGATCTGCTCCGCGCGCACGCGGTAGCCCGGGAAGTGCCGCCGGCCGCGCGCCTCGTCGGAGAGCGCCGCAGCGATGGCCTCTTCGTCGAAGGGGACCGCGGGCTCCCGGCTCTCGCCAACGGCGACGAACTCGCTCGGCGCCGCGTCGGGCGGCCCGAACTCTTCCTTGCCGAGGAGCGCGAGCCAGGCGGAATCCGGGGCGAAGCTCTCGAGCGCGCGCCGCGCGGTCCGGTGGCGCGCTTCCTCGCGGCGCGCGCCCTCCGCCACCCGTGAGAGCACGCGCAGCGTGTCGAGGGCGTCGGCGAGCGCGCGGTGCTCCTCCTCCCTCCCGAGGAGGCCGCGCGTGAACGACTCGAGCCGCAGGTCCGGGGCGTCGGGGTGCGTGAGCGCGAGGAGGTCGATCGTGTCGAGCCAGGGCGCGTCCGCGAGCGCCGGATCCACGCCGCGCGAGAGGAAGTGGCGCTCGAAGGACGCGTTGTGCGCGACGAGCGTGCGCCCGCCGAGGAGCGAGCGGATGGCAGGCGCGAGCTCGCCGAGCGGCGGCGCCCCGTGCACGTCCTCGTCGCGCAGGCCGGTGAGGAGCTCGACGGCGCGCGGCAGCGGCCGGCGCGGGCGCACGAGGGAGTGCGCGGTCACGAGCGCGTCGCGCCCGGGATCGAGGAGCACGGCTCCGAACTCGAGGATCTCGGCCTCGGAGTCCTCGGGGAGGCCCGTGGTCTCGAGATCCACCACGGCCAGCGGTCCGAGCCGCGCCACCCACGCCGCGAGGGCGTCCGCGTCGCAGCCGAGCTCCGCGGCGGAGCGTTCCTCGGGGCGAAGCGGACTCGCGAGACCCGTCGCGCTAGACGTAGATCCCGCCCTTGTACTCGCGGACCTGGCGGATCGCGACGTTCACGAGCGCGGGCTTGCCCGAGGCCGCGGCGCGCTCGAGCGCGGGCCGGATCTGATCGGGTCGCTCGCAGTGTTCGCCGTGGCCGCCGAGCGCCTCCACCACCTTGTCGTAGCGCGTGGGGCGGAGCAGCGTCGCCTGGAGGCGGTCCCAGCCGTAGATGGCTCCCTGCGGCCGCATCATCTGCCCCCACGCCGCGTCGTTCCCGACGATGCCGATGATGGGCAGCTCGAAGCGCACCGCGGTGTCGTACTCGAAGCCGTTCAGCCCGAAGGAGCCGTCGCCGTAGACGATCACCACGCGCTGCTCCGGGTGCGCGGCCTGCGCGGCGAGGGCGAAGGGCATCCCCACGCCGAGCGTCCCCAGCGGTCCGGGGTCCATCCACGCGCCCTCGCGCGGGACGGGCAGCACCTTCGCCGCGGTGGCCACGATGTCGCCGCCGTCGCCGATCACGATGGAGGGGCCGAGCGTCGGCAGCCAGTCGCGGATCTCGCGGCACAGGCGGAGCTCGTGGATCGGCACCTCGTCGCTCGAGAGCGAGGCCTCGACCTTGCGCTCCTCCTCGTCCTCCAGCTCGCGCAGCTTGTCGCGCCAGCCCGAGAAGTCGAGCTGCGTGCCCGTGTGCTTCATCTCCTCGAGCAGCATCTCGAAGCTGCACGCCAGGTTCCCCACCAGGCCCACGTCCGCAGGGCGGTTCTGGCCGATCAGCGTCGCGTCCATCTCGAGCTGGATGATCTTCGCGTCGGCGGGGATGGTGCTGCCGAAGGCCATGCGGAAGTCGAGGAGCGTCCCGGCCAGCACGATGCAGTCGATCTGCTTCATGGCCTTGCGCCGCGAGCGGTTCAGGAACTCCGGCGACGTGGGAGGGATCGTGCCACGGCCCATCCCGTTGGTGTACGCGGGGACGTGCGTCGCGGCGAGGAACGCGTTGAGCTCGCGCGAGGCCATCGACCACTTGACGCTGGTCCCGGCCATGAGCATCGGACGCTGCGAGCCGCGCAGGATCTCGAGCGCCCGGCGCACCTCGGCGCGGTCCGGCGCGATGCGCGGGGACTGCGTGCGGATCGGCGGGATCGGGGCCTGCTCCCACTCGACGCTGCCCATGAACACGTCCATGGGGATCTCGAGGAACGCGGGGCCGGGGATCCCCGAGACGGCGTGGCGGATCGCGAGCTCCGCGTACTCGCCGATGCGGTGCGTCTGGTAGACGGTGTCGGCGAACTTCGTGATGGGCCGCATCACGCTCACGTGGTCCATCTCCTGGAGCGAGCCGCGCCGCAGGTTGCCGAAGGGGCCCTGCCCTCCGATCACCAGGATCGGCGAGTTCGCGCGCCAGGCGTTCGCGACGCCCGTCACCCCGTCGGTGACGCCCGGGCCCGCCGTGATGGCGGCGACGCCGACGCGCCCCGGGTTGCAGCGCGCCCAGGCGTCGGCGGCGTGCACCGCCGCCTGCTCGTGGCGCACGTCGACGATGCGGATCCCCTCGTCGATGCAGCCGTCGTAGAGCGGCATGATGTGGCCGCCGGAGAGCGTGAACACGCACTCGACGCCCGCCTGCTTCAGCGCGCGCGCCAGGATCTTTCCGCCGTGAACGGGCATGGGAGACACCTCACCGTCTGGACTGCGACGGACGGTATCACCCACGCCGTCGCGGGGTCAAACGGCGCGGATCGAAAACCCGAGACGCGGCGCGGGGTCCCCGAGCGACGCCTCTGAGCGCGCGCAACCCAGCCCGCGACGAGCAGGAAGCCCCGAGCGCGCGAAGCGAAGGAGCGAGGGGACCCCGCGCCGCGTCTCGCGCGTGGTCTCAGCGCGAGACCTTGAACTCTGCGCGGCGGTTCCAGCGCCAGGCGGACTCGTCGTGGCCCTGCGTGGCCGGCTTGCTCTCGCCGAAGCTCACGGTGTCGAGCTTCGAGTCGGAGATGCCGAGCGTCGTCAGATACCGCTTCACCGCGTTCGCGCGCCGCTCGCCGAGCGCGAGGTTGTACTCCTCGCTGCCGCGCTCGTCGCAGTGCCCCTCGATCGTGACGCGCCGCCAGTCCGAGTGGTTGTTGACCGCCGTCGCGTTCGCCTGGAGCGTGGGCTTCTGGTCGTCGCGCACGAGCGCCATGTCGTAGTCGAAGTAGACGGACTGGAGCTCGGAGGTGCCCACCCGGTCCTCGCCGCCGAGACCGCCGCCCGAGCCGTCGTCGAAGCCCGTGGAGTCGATGCCGCTCGACCCCTCGGCGCCTCCCTTCTTGGGGTTGGACTTGCAGCCGAAGGAGACGAGGGCGGCCACGGAGGCCGCCAGGACGATGCGTGCAATCGGGATTCGTCGCATTGCGGGTTTCAACCTCTTTTCCTGCGGCCGGGTGCGGGCCGGAACCCCCGACCCCGCCGGCGCGCCGGCAGGACGGTGCGCGGTCGGCCGGTTGTCATTCTCCGGGGGAGAACGGCGCGAGAGTGTGAGGACTCCGCGCGGGGACCGCAAGGCACGCCCCGCCCGGGCGCCCGGCTCCATGCCCCGAGGGGACGAGGAAAGCGGTCGGGTCAGCGGCTCTCGAGGGGCTTGAAGCGGATCGCCTCGAGCGCCGCCTCCTCGAAGGACTCGAGATCCGGGTGGCCGCGCGTGGCGAAGCCGTCCAACGCCACCGCCCGCAGCGGCGCGTCGCAGCGCTCGCCTCCCACGCCGAGCTCCACGGCGCGCGCGAGCGCGGCCGCGGCCTCGCCCGGGTCGGCGTCGAAGCGGCAGGCGACGCACTCGCCGCCCTCGATCGCGACGACGAGGTCGAAGACGATGGTGCGCACGCCTTCGGGCTCGCCCACCTCGGCGCCGAGCGCACGCAGGACCCGCGTCCACTCGAGGAGGAAGCGCTGCTCGCCGCGCCGGTAGAGGAGCCCGCGCTCCGTGGGCTTCACGTCCGCGAGGACGTGGGCGCGGTAGCGCGAGGGAGTCGTCGTCTCCCCGAGCACGGCGTCGCGGAACCCGGCGGCGTCCATGGCGCCTCTGCATCGGCCCGACGCCGCGGCCCCTTGAAGGGCTGGAACCTGTTCTAAGCTCGCGTAGTGCTGGCCTCGCGCCGCGGAGATCCGGGCTCGCCCCTGCGCAGCGAGCGCTCGTGCGTGCTCGCCCGGGGCGGCCTGGTCTGCGCGAGCGTGCCGCGCGCCGCGGCCGCGGGCCGCGAGGCGCTCGCGCGCGGGGGCAACGCCATCGACGCGGCGCTCGCCGCCGCGGCGATGCTGTGCGTCGTCGAGCCCATGTCCACGGGAATCGGCGGCGACGTCTTCGCGCTCGTCTGGTGGGAGCGCGAGGGTCGCCTCCTCGCGCTGAACGGCAGCGGCCGCGCGCCTCGCGCCGCGACCCTCGAGGCCTACCGGGCGCGCGGCCTCGAACGCGTGCCCGCGCGCGGGATCCTCGCCGCCACCGTACCCGGCGCCGTGCACGCCTGGGAGACGCTCGCGGAGCGCCTGGGTCGCCTGCCGCTCTCGGACGCGCTCGCCCCGGCGATCCGCGCCGCCGAGGAGGGCTTCGCGGTGAGCGAGCTCGTCGCCCACTACTGGTTCTGGCTCGAGCGCGCCGGGATCCTGCGGAACGAGGCGGCCCGCGCCGCCTTCGCTCCCGAGGGCCGCGCACCGCGCCCGGGCGAATGGTTCCGCGTGCCCGCGCTCGGGAAGAGCCTGCGGCGGATCGCCGAGGGCGGGGCGCGCGCGTTCTACGCGGGCCCCCTCGCCGACGCCATCGTCGCGGCTTCGCGCGCCGAAGGGGGCTTCTTCTCCGAGGAGGACCTCGCGACGCACACGTCCACCTGGGTGGATCCCATCGAGACCACGTACCGCGGCGTCTCGGTGGCGGAGCTCCCGCCGAACGGTCAGGGGATCGCGGCGCTCCTGGCCCTGAACATCCTCGAGCACTTCGATCCCGAGGAGGCGCCGGCGACGAGCGCCCTCGACTGGCACCGGCGCATCGAAGCCGTGAAGCTCGCGTTCGCCGATCGCAACGCCTGGGTGGCGGATCCCGAGCACGCGGACGTGCCCGTGGCCGCCCTCCTCGACAAGACCTACGCGAAGGAGCGTGCGCGGCTCGTGGGCGAGCGGGCGCTGCCCGGCGCGGCGACGGGCCTCG
>DASRUS010000179.1:0-4743 GCA_035687825.1 Myxococcota bacterium
CCCCTCGAACGCTTCCGCCCGGACCACGTGCTCTTGAGCTTCCACGGCCTGCCCGAACGCCACGTGCGCAAGAGCGATCGCACGGGCGCGCACTGCCTCGCGCGGCCGGATTGCTGCGACGCGCTGGGCGAGGCGAACCGCGACTGCTACCGGGCGCACTGCTTCGCCACCGCGCGCGGCCTCGCGGCGCGCCTCGCGCTGCCGGCCGAGCGCTGGAGCGTCGCCTTCCAGTCGCGCCTCGGCCGCACCCCCTGGATCCGACCCTACACCGATCTGCGTCTACCCGAGCTCGCCCGGGCCGGCGTGCGGCGCCTGGCGGTGGCCTGCCCCTCGTTCGTGGCCGACTGCCTGGAGACGCTGGAGGAGATCGGGATCCGCGCGCGCGCGCAGTGGCGCGAGCTCGGGGGGGAGGACCTGCTCCTCGTCCCGTGCCTGAACGCGCACCCGCTCTGGGTGGAGACGCTGGCGGGGTGGATCCGGCACGTCGGGGACGTTCCACCTCGCTCGCAACTTCGGGGACAGTCCTCGTAGGCGCGGATCCGGCGGCTCGACCCTCAGGAGGCGGGCGGCCTCCCCGTCGTCGGGGAGGATGGAGGAGTGTCCCCGAAGTTCAGGTCTGCGTGGAACGTCCCCGAAGTTCAGCGGGCGGCGGAGGTGCCCGATGCTGCGGCGTCGGCGAAGGCCACGCCGTCGAGGTGAGCGCCGGCCAGCGCGAGGGACGGGAGCGCAGCGAGGCGCGCACGAACGGCCGCGATGCGTTCGCGATGACCCGCGACGGGCTGGGGCACCGCGCGCGGCCAGCGCGTGACGCCGAGCCGGCGGATCTCGCCGCGCAGACCGAGCACGCGGACCAGGGCGTCGCACACCCGATCCGCGAGCACGTCGTCCGCGAGATCCAGCAGCTCGGGATGGAACGTCCCACCCGCGAGGACGGTGAGGAGCTCGCGGCCCGGGGGTGCGCGGTCCGGGAAGAGCTGGCTCATGAAGAGACAGCCGAGGAGCGCGCTCTCGCGGCCCGGCGGGACCAGGAAGCCGAAGCCGCGGACCCGTTCGCGCGCGCCGGCGGGATCGACGCCGAAGGACAGGCTCGCCACGGGAGCGTACTCGATGCCCTCGAGCAGGCGCGCCGACTCGTCGTCCAGCTTGCGCAGCAGCGCCGCCGCCTCTCGCGCCGGCGTCGCCACGACAACCCTCCGCGCGCGCAGGGTCTCCCCGGGCGTCTCGACCTCCCACGCGTCGGCGCCCGGTCGAAGCGACTCGACGGGGGTCGCGAGACGCAGCGAAGGACCCAGCTCGTCCGCGAGCGACTGCACGAGCTCCGAGACGCCGTCCTGGGCGGAGAAGATCCCCGGTCGACCCCGCGGCCCGCGGCGCGCCGCCGAGGCGAGGAGCCCCCGCGCGATGGAGCCGTGCGTCCGCTCGTGTTCCACGAGACCCGCGAAGACCGACTCCGCGGCCAGCCGCCGCGCGTCGCCCGCGTAGATGCCGATCAGGAACGGCGCCACGAGGCGCTCGGCCACCTCGGGACCGAGGCGGCGCGCGACGAACGCGGCCGCGCTCTCGCCGGGGATGTCCTGGCGCGGCACCCAGGGCTCGCGCAGGAGCCGCAGCTTCCCCCGCGCCGAGAGGAGCGGCGTGCGCGCGAACGCGACGGGACCGAGGGGCACGGTCACGAGCCTCCCTCCCTCGAGGAGGAAGCGCTCGCGGCTCGCGGGGCTCGCCCCCACCAGCTTCGCGTCGAGACCCCGCTCCGCGAGGAGATCGCACAGCGCCGGATTCACGCGGAACGTGTTGGGACCGCGCTCGAAGACGTAGCCTTCGGCGCGCTCGGTCTGCGCGACTCCCCCCGCGCGCGGACCCGCCTCGCACACAGCCACTTCGAGCCCGCGGCGGCGGAGCCCGCACGCGGCGGCGAGGCCGGCGATCCCGGCCCCGACGACGACCGCGTCGAGGACGGAGTCGCTCACGTCGGACCGAGCGACTTCGCGGCGTCGATGAAGGCCCGCACGCCCTCCACCGGCGTGTCCGGCAGGCAGCCGTGGCCGAGGTTCAGGACGAAGCCGCGGGCGGGCGCCGCGGCGCGCGCGAGCTCGCGCACCTTCGCGTAGATCATCTCGGGCGGCGCGAAGAGCGCGCACGGGTCGAGGTTGCCCTGCAGGCTCGCGGCCCTCCCCACGCGCGCCGCGGCCTGCGCCAGGTCGATCCGCCAGTCGAGGGAGAGCACGTCCGCGCCCGAGGCGAGCATCAGGTCGAGGGCGTGGGGCGCGTCCGCCGCGTAGAGGATGAGGGGCGCCTCGGCGCGGTTCACCTTCGAGACGATCTCGCGGTGCACGGGGAGCACCCACTCGCGCCACTCGGCGGCCCCGAGGATGCCCGCCCATGTGTCGAAGAGCTGCACCACCTGCGCGCCGGCCTCGATCTGCGCGTTCAGGTGCGCCACCACGAGATCCGTGAGCTTGCCGAGCAGCGCGCGCAGCACCTCGGGCTCACGGAACGCGAGGCGCTTCAGCGCCGAGAAGCTGCGCGAGCCCTTGCCCTCCACGAGGTACGCGGCCAGCGTGAAGGGCGCCCCGGCGAAGCCGATGAGCGGCACGGCACGGCCCGCGAGCTCCCGGCGCAGCCGGCGCAGGATCTCGAACACGAAGGGCACCGACTCGCGCGGATCGGGGATCCGCAGCCGCGCCACCTGCTCCGAGCTCCGCAGCGGCTCCGCGATCACGGGCCCCGGGCGGAAGTCGATCCCGACGCCCGTCCCGAGCAGGGGCACGAAGATGTCGGAGAACACGATGGCGGCCTCGCTCCCGAGCAGGTCCACCGGCTGGAGCGTCACCTCGACGGCGCGCTCCACGTCGCGGCAGAGGTCCAGGAAGGAGACCTGCTCCCGCACGCGGCGGTACTCCGGGAGATAGCGGCCGGCCTGGCGCATCAACCAGACCGGCGGGCGGTCGACGGGCTCGCCGCGGCAGGCGCGGAGCAGGCGCTGCGTGGGGTCGAGGGAGAGCGCCGCGCGTCCGCGCGGGTCCGGCGCGCCGGGCACTAGTACCCGCCGAGCCGCGCCCAGCGGTCGCGATGGTGGGAGCCGTCGCCGAAGCTGAGCTCCGCCGCCCGGGCGCGCTTCAGGAAGAAGCCGATCTCGTGCTCGTCGGTCATGCCGATCCCGCCGTGCATCTGCACGGCCTCGTTCGCCACGAGCATCCCCGCATCCGAGCAGCGCGCCTTGGCCATGGAGACGAGGCGCCGCGCCTCGGCGCTCCCTTCGTCCACGGCGCGCGCCGCGGCCATGAGGGCCGAGCGCGCGAGCTCGATCTCGATGTACAGGCGCGCCGCGCGGTGCTTCAGCGCCTGGAACGTCCCGATGGCGACGCCGAACTGCTCGCGCTGCTTCAGGTACGCGAGCGTCCGCTCGAAGGCCTCGGACATGGAGCCGAGCATCTCGGCGGAGAGGCCCAGCGTGGCGACGTCCACGACCTGCTCGAGGAGGTCGCCGCCCGCGTCCACGGCGCCCACGACGTCCTCGGCGCCGACGCGCACGCCGTCGAGGGTCACGTGCGCGGCGCCGCGCCCGTCGAGGCGCGTCTGGCGCTCGACGCGGAGGCCGGCCGCGCCCTGGCGCACGAGGCAGAGCGTGATGCCGTGGGGATCGCGCTCGGCTCCGCCCGTGCGCGCCGGGATCACGAGGGCGTCGGCGGTGTGTCCGTCGAGGACGCCGGTCTTCGCCCCGCGCAGCCGCCAGCCGGCGCCGTCGCGCTCGGCCCGCGTCGCGACCCGATGCAGGTCGTAGCGGCTGCCCGGCTCCTGGTGCGCCAGCGTGAGCAG
Source organism: Myxococcota bacterium (assembly GCA_035687825.1). Classification (GTDB taxonomy): domain Bacteria; phylum Myxococcota_A; class UBA9160; order UBA9160; family DASRUS01; genus DASRUS01. Next base: position 3,817 of record DASRUS010000179.1, read on the forward strand.
GATCGCACCCTCGACCACCCCCGGGAGCCACGCCTTCCGCTGCGCCTCGCTCCCCCCGAGGCGCAGCGCGCTGCCGCCCAGACACACCGTGGAGAGGAAGGGCTCCGGGGCGAGCCCGCGGCCGAGCTGCTCGAGCACCACCGCCAGCTCGGCGAGCCCCATGCCCGCGCCGCCCACGGCCTCGGGGAACGGGATCCCGACCCAGCCGAGTGCGGCCATCTCCTTCCACAGCTCGCGCGAGAAGCCCGTCGCATCCCCGCGGTCGCGGAGCGCGCGCACCCGCGCCACCGGCGAGCGCTCCTTCACGAAGTCGGCGGCCGTCTTCGCCAGGAGCTCCTGATCTTCGCTGAGGACGAGCTGCATCGGCTTCCTTCCCTCTCGCCCGACGGCTCGCTGCGCGCGCTCCGCGCTCCCCGCTCGTCGCGAGGCGCGCTAGTCGGGCAGCCCGAGCACGCGCTTCGCGATGATGTTGAGCTGGATCTCGGAGGTGCCGCCCTCGATCGAGTTGCCGCGCGAGCGCAGCCAATCGCGCGTGCGCTGGACCGCGTCGCCCCCGAAGCCGGCCCCCTCCTCCCAGCCGAGGGCGTCGGGCCCGGCGATCCGCACCGCGAGGTCGCAGCGCCGCTGGTTCAGCTCGGTGCCGTACACCTTGAAGATGGAGGTCTCGGGCCCCGGCCGGTGGCCGGCCTTGGCGGCGTCGCGCGTGCGCTGGAGCGTGAGCAGGAAGCAGCGCGTGTCCATCTCGTTCTGGGCGATCGCCTCGCGCAGCCCTTCGTCGGCGACGGTGCCGCCCACTTCGCCGAGCTGGCGGCGCGCGAGGTCCACGAGGCCGGCCGCGTCCCCGCCGTCGCGGCGACGAGTCGCGCCGAAGGCGTCGGCGATCATGCTGCGCTCGTGACCGAGCAGCGCCTTCGCCACGCTCCAGCC
>DASRUS010000180.1:0-2677 GCA_035687825.1 Myxococcota bacterium
GCGAGCGGATTGATGGGGGAGCCCACCGCGCCCGTGATGGGGAGCGGGGGCGCCGCGAAGAGGAAGGCGTAGTTGCCGTCCGCGGCGCACGCCTCGGCGAGCGCGTCGAGCTGGAAGATCTCGCCGAAGAGCACGCCCGTGTTGCGGAGCGAGATCATGTGCAGCGGCTGGAAGCAGTCCTGGGTCTCGTTCGGCAGCACCTCGACGCCCCAGGTGTCGGTCGCCACCGCGGCCACCTCGCGCTCGTAGAGCCAGCGCGCGCAGTGGATGGAGAGGCCGGGCGCGGGCCCACCGCAGTAGCCGGCCCAGGATTTCTCCTCGAGGCAGCGCGTCAGCATGCCCGTGCGCACGAGCACGATGTCGCCGGACTCGACGGCCACGCCCTCGGCCTCGGCGCAGGCGTCGAGGTCCTCGGGGAGGATGGGCGTCCCGTTCTCGAGCCAGCGGACGCCCTGGTGTCGCGGCACGTCCAGGAGCACGCCGCGCCCCACTACGCCGTCCTTGATCTTGTCGATGGAGTTCGCGCGCGCGCCGCTGCTCGTCACGAGCTCGATGCCGCGGTCGTTCCACATCTTCCCGTCGTAGAAGACGTGGGCGAGGGCGTCCCACTGCGTCCCGCACTGGAGCGGCATGTAGATCGCGTCGTCGGCGTAGCGGAAGCCGCCGGGGATGAAGTCCTGGGCGCCGGCGAGCGCGTCGCCGCCGTCGGCGAGCATCACGTGCACGGGGTTGTGTCGGCCCGCGAAGCCCGTCTGCGGGCCCTTCTGGTCGAAGGGCAGGGCGCACGAGATCACGGCGCCGCGTCGGGGCAGGCCGCACGCCACGAGCACGCACTCCGGCGTGATGAAGTTCAGCGCGCCGCGCTCGTCGTCCTTGCCGAAGCGGCCCCAGTTCGAGTAGCGCTGGCCCCACTCGCGCACGCTCTCGGCGTTCAGCACCTGGGCCCTGCGCGCCTCGCTCACGCGGCACCTCCGGCCGCGCCGGCGCCCCGGCGCGCGAGCTCCGCCTCCACCGCGGCCACGTCCGCCGGCACGTCCACGGCGAGGCTGCGCCAGCCCTCGATCACCGCGGCCCGGATCGCGAAGCCGTGCTCGAGGGCGCGGAGCTGCTCGAGCGCCTCGGCGCGCTCGCAGGGCGTGGGCGCGAGGCGCACGAAGTCGAGCAGGAACGGCCGGCGGTACGCGTAGAGACCCACGTGCTGCCAATAGCGCGGTGGGTGCTCGGCTTCGCGCAGCGCCGGGATGCGGGCGCGCGAGAACCAGAGCGCGCGCCCGCGCCGGTCGAGGACGGCCTTCACGCGATTCGGATCGTCGAGCGCCTCGGGGTCCGCGGCGTGGACCGCGGTTGCCATGGGTGCGTCGGGATCCTCCTCCAGCGCCGCCACCACCGCGTCGATCACGTCGCCGCGGATCGTGGGCTCGTCGCCCTGCACGTTCACCACGATCTCGTCGTCGAGCCGGAGCGCGACCTCGGCGATGCGGTCGGTGCCGGTGGCATGCTCCGGCGAGGTGAGCACCACGTCGGCGCCGAAGCCGCGCGCCGCCTCCGCGATGCGCGCGTCGTCCGTGGCGACCAGCACCCGGTGCAGGCGCTTGGCCTGGCGCGCGCCCTCGAGCACCCAGCGCAGCATGGGCCGACCCGCGATGGGGGTGAGCGGCTTGCCCGGAAAGCGCTGCGACGCCCAGCGCGCGGGGATCACGCCGATGGCTCGCATGGCCGCCATCCTAGCCGAACGGTACCCTGCCTGTCGTGGCTCCCCCCTCTGCGACGCGCGCGGTGATCGCGGTCTCGTCGAACAAGGGCGGCGTGGGAAAGACCACGCTCGCCGCGAATCTCGCCGTCTACCTGCGCGCGCTCGACGAGGATCTGCCGATCCTCGTGCTGGGCCTCGACGACCAGGGCAGCCTCGACCGCATGTTCGCCTGGGGCCCGCCGGCAACCGGGGAGGCGAACCTCAAGCACGCCTGGGCCGAGCGCAACCTGGAACGCGCCATCCGCATGGGGGAGTACGGCGTGCACTACGTCCCCTCGCCGCCGGACGCGGTGGCGCTGAAGGCGCGCGCCGAGGATCCGCACACGCTGCGCCGCATGCTCGAGCGGCTGGCGTGGAAGGGCGTCGTGATCGTGGACACGAAGAGCGACCTCGAGGCGCTCACGCGCAACGCGCTCGCCGCGGCCGACCGCGTGCTGATCCCGATCCCCGACTGGGCCGCGCTCCTCGAGGCCGAGAAGGCCTTCGACCACCTCGAGGCGACGGGCCTCGGCCGCGAGCGGGGACGGGCGGTGCTCTCGCTCGTGGACTCGCGCACGCGGGTGGAGGGCGAGGGCGCGCACCTCGTGGACGTGCTGCGCGCGGAGATCCGCCGCCGGGGCTGGCCGAGCTACCGCACGGCGCTCTCCCGGAGCCCGCGGGTCGAAGCGCTCAACTCCGCCGGCGGCCGCCCCCGCGCGATCCTCCACCACGCCCAGGGGACGCGGATCCACAAGGAGCTGGCCGAGCTCACGCGCGAGCTGCTGGAGGACCTCGGCTTCGCGAAGGACCTGCCGCTGGAGCGCGGCTTCGGCGGGTCGCGCCCGCGCGCCGCGGCGCCCGCCCCGAGCCTGAAGCGCCTGCTCCTGCGGGGTCTCGGGGGATAGCAGCGGGTCCCGGGCCGGGCAGAGCCCGGCCCACCCGCCA
>DASRUS010000181.1:0-4514 GCA_035687825.1 Myxococcota bacterium
ACGCCGTGCACCACGATGCCGGGGTCGAGCGACGCGACGACGAGATGGTTCAGGTCGCCCTCTCCCTTGGAGGTGCCGCCGGAGAGGAGGACGAGGTCCGAGGCCGCCAGGGCGGCGTCGAGCGCTTCGCGCAACGCCGCCTCGTCGTCGCGAAAGGCGCCGAGGAAGCGCGGCTCGCCGCCGAGCTCGCGCACCGCGTCGGCGAGGATGCGCCCGTTGCTGTCGTAGACGAGACCGGGGCGCATGGGCTCGCCGGGCTGCACGATCTCGTCGCCGGTGGAGAGGATCGCCACGCGCGGGCGTCGCACCGCCGCGACGCGACCCTGTCCGATCGCGGCCAGCACGCCCGTCTCGCGCGACGTGAGGCGCGTCCCGGCGAAGAGCACCGTCTCGCCGCGGCTCATGTCGGTTCCCGCGAAGGAGACGGCGCCGCCCGGCACCGCCGCGTGTCGGACCACGACCACGGCGCCGCCGGCCTCGAGGTCGGTGGACTCGACGGGCACGACGGCGTCGGCGCCGCGCGGGAGCATGCCCCCCGTGGCGATCGCGGTCGCGGTCCCCGGCTTCACCTCGTCGTTCGGCTCGACGCCGGTCGGGATCGACTCCGCGTTGCGCCGCAGCCGGACGGGCGCTTCCTCCCGCGCGCCGAAGGTGTCCTCGGCGCGCACCGCGAATCCGTCCAGGTTCGAGCGGTCGAAGCCCGGGACGTCCACCTCGGAGCGCACGTCTTCCGCCAGCACGCGCCCCAGCGCCTCGGCGAGCGCGACCTCCTCGGCACCGAGGCGTGACGCGTCGATCACCGCGGCCCAGCGGCGCTCCGCCTCGTCGCGCTCGATCACCTCGAGGAACTGCTCCTGCTTCATGCTTCGTCGTAGAGGAGGACTTCCACCTCCTCGCCCTCCGCCATGCCCTCGCACTCGCGGGGGACGATGACCGAGCCCGCGGCGCGCACCGTGGAGGAGAGGATCGAGGCCCCGGACGTGGCGAGGGGAACGACGCGCCCCGCCTCGATCGCCACGCGCACGTAGTCCGTGCGCCCCACCTGGGACGCGATCTTGCGCGCGAGCGGCAGGCGCACGCGGCGGTGGGGCCACTCGCGCGGGCGACCGCCGAGCGCGCGCAGCGTCGGGCCCGCGAAGAACTCGTACGCGCACAGGCAGCTCACGGGATTGCCGGGCAGCAGGAAGACGAAGCGCTCGCCGATCCGGCCCACGCCCGCCGGACTCGAAGGGCGCATGGAGACGCCGTGGAAGTGGAGCGTGCCGAGCTCCGCCACGAGGCGCGGAGCGTGATCCTCGTTCCCGACGGAGCTCCCGCCCGAGACGAGCACGGCGTCCGCGTCGTCGAGAGCGAGCACCTCGCGGATCTTCTCCAACTGGTCGGGCAGGATCTCGAACGGGAGCACCACGCCCCCGTCGCGCTCCACGAGGACGCGCAGCAGGACCGAGTTGCTGTCCACGATGCGCGCGCCCTCGGGCCGGCTGCCGGGCGGGAGGAGCTCGTCGCCCGTCACGACCAGGCGCACGAGCGGGCGCCGCACGCAGGCGACCTCGGCCACCCCGAGCGACGCGAGGAGCGCCGCATCCTGCGCGCGCAGACGCCGGCCCACCCGCAGCACGACCTCGCCGTGCCGGACGTCCTCGCCCGGGGCGCCCACGTGCTTGCGGGGCGCGACCGCGTCCGAGACCTCGACCCCGCCGTCCCGCTCACGCCCCACCTCGGCCATCACGACCGCATCGGCCCCGTCGGGGAGCGGCGCGCCGGTCATGATGCGCACGGCCTCGCCCGGGGCGACCCGGCCCGGGAAGGGACGCCCGGGGAGGGACTCGCCGAGCACGCGCAGGCGGATCGGGTCGTAGGCCGAAGCCCCGAAGGTGTCCTCGCCGCGCACGGCCCAGCCGTCCATCGCCGAGCGCGCGAAGGACGGCACGTCCACCCCGGCGCGCACGTCCGCCGCGAGCACGCGGCCGGCGCAGGCGAGGAGCGCGACCGGCTCGGCTCCGAGCGGGCGCGCCGTTTCCGCGAGGAAGCGCTCCACCTCCTCGACATCGGCGCGCGCGGCGAAGCCACGCATGCGAACGTCGCGCATCAAGGCCCGGCGGGTCCCGGGCGCCGGCTCAGCCGGTCGCCTTCGACTTGAAGAGCTCCTCGCGGGGGGCGAAGCGCTGCTTCGCCTGGCGGATGATCTCCCGGGGCACGTCGAATTTCATCACGCCGCCTGGCCCCACGCCCTCGGTCTTCATCACTTCGGGCAGGTCGTCGTCGGCCTCGGTGAAGCCCGCGCGCTCGTTGAACTCCCACTCGTCCAGCAGGCACTGCCAGCCGATGTCCGCCACCTGCTCGCGCGAGACCGGCTCGCCGTGGAGCGCCGAGTAGAAGCCCGCGATGTCCTCGATGGTGGGCTGGAGGAACTGGCAGAAGCCCGACGAGTCGCACACCGCGTTCACGAGCTGCGACTCCTGGGATGCGCGCGCGAACTGGTCCGCCGGCATGCCCGGGTTCACGATCAGGCCCGCGGTGTGGTCGGCGCCCATCGGGCTCGTGGCGTAGGTGACGCCCGTGGCCTTGAGCGGTCGCGGATCCCAGGCGGGGATCGCCTGGCCCTTCACCACCGGGATGCGCCCGTGCTTGCGCTTGCGCCCGATGGCGAGGGCGCCGTCGCCGATGGCCCGGCCGAGCTCGGTGCCCTCGGCGATCTCGTGCAGGATGCGCTGCGCGCCCTTGGCGTCGCCCCACTCCATGCCGCCCGAATCCATGTAGACGGCGATGGCGGCGCCGGTCTCGATGGTGTCGAGGCCCACCTCGTCGCACAGGCGGTCGAGCTCAGCTACGTCCTCCCAGCTCGCGATGGCGCAGTTCGCGCCGAGCATGGTGAGCGTCTCGAACTCGAGCGCCGAGGTCTTGTACTTGCCCTCGGCGTCGTGGACGATGTTGGAGCAGCGCACGATGCAGCCGGTCATGCAGTTGTGCATGCCGCCGCCGCGCGTCTCGAAGCTCTCCACGATGCGCTTGCCGTCGAGGGTCGCGACGTCCGGCGACTGTCCGCTCGTGCGGTTCTTGTACGGGAAGGTGTTCAGCATGTTCGCGATCGGCACGACCGAGCTCGTGCCCCACTTGAACATCTGGGGGCCGCCCAGGTATTCCTTGGTGTAGGTCTTGCAGAGCCCCGCGAACTCCTTCGGCTGCGCGGGGCGGCGCACGGGCTTCCTCTCGTTGTCCACCGCCACGTACTTGAGGCCCTTGCTCCCCATCACCGCGCCGAGCCCGCCGCGGGCGGCGTGGCGCGCGGGGCGCTTGTGCTCGTCGGTGCAGGCCACCGACGCGCCCTTCAGCTGGAGCTCGCCGGCGGGGCCGATGGAGATGAACGAGGTCGTCGCGGGGTACTTCTTGGCGAGCTCCTCGGCCAGCGCATAGTTCCAACGCGCCTTGTAGGCGTCGGCGGGGACGAGCTTCGCGCCCTGGGACGTGACCTCGAGGCCGAAGCGCTTGCTCGGGTCGGACGGCTTGCCCTTCACCACGATCGCCCGGTAGCCGAGCTTCACGAGATCCTGGCCCGGCTCGCCCCCGGCGTTGGCTTCCTTGATGCCGCCCGTCAGGGGGCTCTTCCCGCCGATGGAGATGCGCCCCGAGGTGGGCGCCGCGGTGCCGGACACCACGCCCGGCGCCATCACGAGGACGTTCTCGGGCCCCAGGGGATCGCACTTCGGATCGCACTCGCGCAGCAGGATCTTCGCCGAGAGCGCGCGCCCGCCGAGGAGCTTCCACTCGTCGGGGAAGGGCTCGACCGTCGCCGTCTGTCGGGTCATGTCCACGCGGATCAGTCGATCGCCCGTCGGTCCACCGCTCATGGAAGCCTCCTCGTCGAAGCGGGCAGCATACCGCCGGGGCTAGCCCCCGGCGATGGCGGCCAGCACCTCGATCTCGTCGCCGGGCCCGACGGGGGTGGCGAGCGCACCCTCGCCGAGCTCGTCCCCGTTCAGGAAGAGACGCACGAAGCGATGCGGCGTCCCGGACGCGTCGAGGACCTGGGAGCGGAACCCCGGGAAGAGCGACTCCGCAGCGTCGAGGCAGGCGAGGACGGTCTCCCCCGAAAGCTTCACCTCGGCGACGCCCCGGGTCGGCCCCCGATAGGGCGGCGGGATCTTCAGGTTCGGCACGCGCGCCATGCTAGCTATGCTCGCCCGCCGTGGCGCGCTCCCTTCGCATCGCCTGGCTCGCGCTCGCCATCGCGAGCACGGCGTCGGCGCAGCACCCGCTCCCGCCTCGAGACCGCACGCTCGCCGAGCGCGTGGCGCTCGCGGACGCCGTGGCCCTCGCGCGCGTGGGGCTCGTGGAGCCGGGGCGCCTGCACCTGGAAGACGCGCGCGCGCTGCGCGGCGAGGTGCCGGGCGAGTTCACGGTGAAGCGCTCGCCGCTCGCGCCGCCGCCCTTCGAGGAGGGCGACCTCGCCGTCTTCTTCCTGCGGGGCGCGCGACCCCCCTACGTGCTCGCCGACGCGCCGCGCGAGATGATCC
>DASRUS010000182.1:0-6495 GCA_035687825.1 Myxococcota bacterium
GTCCGCGGGCTCCGCGACGGCGCCCTGCGCCAGGACCAGCCCCAAGAGGGCCGGTGCTCCGAGTCTCGCGAGGGACACGATTCCTCCCTTCCGGATGGCTCCGTTGGAATTGAAAATCGGTTTCAATAGAAACAGAAATGAATGTCGATTTCAACAAGTTTTTTTCGTCTGAAATGACGGTGGGTTGCAGGATCGAAGCGGCGATCTACGACCAGGGGAGCCCGAGGCCCCCTACGCCCGCGGTCCGGGCGTGGCGAAGGGGCTTCCGGGGCTACTTCTGGCAGTCCGCGCAGTGGCCGTAGAGCTCGTGGCGGTGGCGCAGCAGGTCGAAGCCGTAGCGCGCCGCGATCTCGTCCTGCGCGCTCTCGATCATCCGGCACTCGAACTCGATGATCTTCCCGCAGCGCGTGCAGATCAGGTGGTCGTGGTGCTCGTGGGGGATCTCGTAGCGCGTGATCCCGTCGTCGAAGTGCCGCTCGTGGGCGAGACCCGCTTCGCACAGGAGCTTCATGGTGCGATACACGGTCGTGAAGCCGATGTGCCGATGGGTCGTCCGCACGGTCTCGTAGATCGCCTCGCTCGTGATGTGGCCCGTCGCTTCGAGGAACACCTCGAGGATCGCCTCGCGCTGCTTCGTGTGCTTGAGGCCGTGCTTCTCGAGGTAGCGGGAGAGGGCGGACTGCTCGAGCTCATGAGCCATGGGCCCACCTCGGCTGACGCTCCCACCGGGCATCAGGGGAGGCTAGGCGAAGCCCGCTCCCCCATCAACCGCGCGCACCGACGGAGATTCAGGGCGCGCGCACGAGCGCTTCCGCCGCGGACGCGACCTCGTCGTTCGCGTCGTCGGCGAGGGTGCGGAGCTGCGAGCGCAGCCCCGCGCTCGCGGTGAGCTGCCCCGCGTCGCGCAAACCCTCGAGCCCCCGCAGACCCGCCAGGACCAGCTCCGCGTCGCGTGTGTCGAGGAAGCGCGAGCAGAGCGACGCCTCTTTCGGAGGACCGAGCTCGCGCAGGTAGGCGCGGCACGCCTCGGCGAAGCCGGCGGTTCCCTGGGCGTCGCGCACGGCGTTCGCGAGCGCCTCGCCGCGTCCGCCCGCGCCGTGCTTCGCGAAGAGCGCCCCTCCCTTCTGCTTCAGGTACTGCTGCGCCGCGTCCCGCGCGCGCGCCTCGGCCGCGGCCCCGCGCGGCCGCTGCTCGCGATCCGCGCGCGTGCGGGGCTTGTCGCGCCGCTTGTCGATCTCGCTCCAGGAGAGCTTGGGGCGCTCGCCGTCGCCGTCGCGCTCGTTACCGCTCACGGAGCCTCCCGGGCCGCGCGGCGCTCGGCCGCGGCGAGGTTGTGTCGGGCCGCCTCGTTGTCGCAGTCGATCTCCACGGCGCGCTCGAACTCGCGCAGGGCCTCCCCCTCGCGGCCCGCCCGCGCGTAGGCCAGGCCGAGGTGGTTGTGCACCTCGGACGCCTCGGGCACGAGGGCCGCGGCGCGCTCGAGATCCGTGATCGCGGCGGGGAGCTCGCCCCGCTCGAGTGCATCCGTCCCCCGCGCGTACAGCTTCGCCCCTTCGAGGGAGGCGCAGCCCGCGAGGAGGAGCCCGAGCACGAACGCCGCGCCGCGCGCCATGGATCCGATTCTAGTTTCGGGGGCGGCGCGCGGCCACCGCCGCCCGCGTCCTCAGCCGAGATGGATCTTTGCGACGATCGGCAGGTGATCCGAGGCCTTGCGGGCCGCCGGGCTCGAGTGGGCCTCCACCGACTCGATCTTCGCGCCCCGGGCGTACACGCGGTCGAGGGCGAGGATCGGCCGCGCGGCGGGGAAGGATGCCGGCCAGTCGATCTCCTGGTGCTGCGCGCCCCAGTGCTCCTCGAGGTCGCGCGTCGCCTTGCTCGGGCGCCAGGCGTTGAGGTCGCCGAGCAGCACGACCGGCCCCTGCAGGCGCTCGTGCTCCAGGATCGAGCGCACCTGGCGGTGGCGGGTGCGGTCCCCGAGCGCGAGGTGCGTCGCCACGACAGTGAGCGGGCGATCGCCGAAGAGGAACTGCACGGCGACCGCGGAGCGGCGCTCGAGCCGCGAGAACGAGAGGTCGAGGGCGAAGACGCTCGTGATCGGCCAGCGCGAGAGGATCGCGTTGCCGAGCTCGCCGCGCCGGTGGACGCGCGTCGTCACGAAGGCGAGGTGCAGGCGCAGGGCGTCCGCGATGCCCGGCAGCGGGTCCTCGCCCTCGAAGGGGCGGAGCACCTCCTGGAGCGCCATCACGTCGGCCGCGAGCTCCGAGATCACGAAGCCCGCGCGCGCGCCGTCGGGTGAACGCCGGCCGTTCAACCCCGTCCAGCGGTGCACGTTGTAGGTCGCGACCCGGATCGTGCGCGGCGCGGTCTCGCGGAGCGGCCCGTGCTCGCGCGGCGAGCGGACGAGGGAGAGATAGGGCACCCCGGCGGTGAGGTTCGCGCGCCGCTCCCGCTCGGCCTCGCCGAGGGCGCGGCGGCCCATCAGGCGGGCGAGGCGGCGGACGGGGCGCGTCTCGCGCGCGGGCTCTTCGTCGGACCTGGCCTTCACGTCGTACTCATCGTCCTCGAGCGTGGCTTCCTTAGAGGCGGGCGGCTCGGACGGGCTCGCCGGCGGAGCGCAGGAAGGTAGCGGAATCGCGCGACTCGGGAGGAAGACCCCACGGGAGAGCGCCCCGGAGGAGCCCCAAAGGCGGGACTCCGGTTCGGTCGATACCCTGGGGCATGACCCGCGCGCGACCGCCGTCCGCTTCCCTCCTGGACGCGCCGAGGGTCCGCGAGGCGGCCGCGACCCTGATCGACGCCGTGCGCGAGGAGGTCGCCCGCTCGTTCGTCTCGCCGGACGAGTACCGGCGGCTCGTGGAAGAGGTAGGTGCGCTGCGCGGTCGCCCGCTCCAGCTCCCCATCCTCACCTCGGGCCTCGGGCGCGGCGCGCGCGTGACCCTCGCCGACGGGCGCACGCTCCTCGACTTCGTGAGCGGGATCGGCGTCCTCGGCTTCGGCCACGCGGACCCCGACCTCGTCGCGACCGCGCTCGTGGCCGCGGCCTCGGACACCGTCTTCCAGGGACACCTGGCCCCCGGCCCGGAGTATCTGCGCCTCTCGCGCGCACTGCTCCGCCACGCGGGCCCGCGCCTCGCCCACGCGTGGCTCTCCGTCTCGGGCGCCATGGCGAACGAGAACGCCCTCAAGATCGTCTTCCAGAAGCGCCAGCCCGCGGACCGCGTGGTGGTCTTCGAGCGCGGCTTCGCGGGACGCACGCTCGCCACGGCCGAGCTCACCGACAAGCCCGAGTTCCGCGAAGGGCTGCCCCTGCGCGGCTTCGCCCTCCACGTCCCGTTCTGGGACGAGCGCGATCCGCGCTCGACCGCGCGCAGCGTCGAGGCGCTCGAGGCGCACCTGCGCCGCCACCCGGACCGCGTCGCCGCCATGCTCTTCGAGCTCGTGCAGGGCGAGGGCGGGATCGACACGGCGCCCCGCGACTTCTTCGTCCCCCTGATGGAGCGCTGCCGCGCCGCGGGCGTCTCGGTGTGGGTGGACGAGGTCCAGACCTTCGGGCGCACGGGGGAGCTCTTCGCGTTCCAGACGCTCGGCCTCGGCGACTGGGTGGACGTCGTCAGCGTGGGCAAGATGATCCAGGGAAGCGCCGTCCTCTTCACGAAGGACCACGCGCCGCGCCCGGGCCTCGTCGCGGGAACCTTCGCGGGCGCGAGCGTGGGGATGGCGGTGGGCGCGCGCATCGTGGAGAAGCTCGAGGCGGAGGGCTGGCTCGGCCCGAACGGCCGCATCGCGGGCCTGGGCGTGCGCGTGGCGCAGCGCTTCGACGCCCTCGCCGAGCGGCTCCCCCGCGCGGTGGGCGCGCGCTCGGGAATCGGCGCCATGCACGCCTTCGTCCCCTTCGACGGCAGCCCGCGCGCGGCGGACCGCGTGGTGAAGCTCGCCTTCGAGGAGGGGCTGCTCCTGCACGGCGCGGGCGCGCGGCCGAGCAAGATCCGATTGCTCCTGCCCGTGAACACGACGGACGAGGAGCTCGACGCGGGCTTCGCGATCCTCGAGAAGGCGCTGCGCCGCGCGGCGGAGGAGCTCGACGTCCCGTGCTGATCCTGCGCCCCGTGCGAGCCGACGACCTCGACGCGCTGGTCGAGCTCGCGCGCCAGCTCGACTCGGTGAACCTCCCGAGCGATCCCGACTTCCTGCGCCAGCGCATCGAGCGCTCCCTCGCCTCGTTCGGGGGCAAGCTCGAGGACTGGCGCCAGGGCGTCTACGTCTTCGTGCTCGAAGACACCGAGGCGCGCCGCTGCATCGGCACCTCCATGATCTTGGCGAAGAGCGGGACGCCGGAGGCGCCTTTCTACTGGCTCGAGGTCTCGACGGAGGAGCGCCGGAGCTTCGAGCTCAGCCGCCGCTTCCTGCACACGAAGCTGCGCCTGCGCTCCACGGAGGACGGCCCCACGGAGGTGGGGGGTCTCGTCCTCGAGACGAGCTACCGCCGCCATCCCCAGAAATGTGGCAAGGCGCTCTCGGGGGTGCGCTTCGCGTACATCTCCATGCACCCCGAGCGCTTCGAGGGCTTCGTCATCGCCGAGATGCTCTCGCGCTTCGAGGCGGCCGGGACGAATCTCCTCTGGGAGGCGTTCGGAGCCAGGTTCACGGGCCTCTCGTATCGCGAGGCCGACCGCCTCTCGGCGCGCACGAAGCAGTTCATCGCGGATCTCTTCCCCCGCGATCCCGTCTACGCGACGCTCTTCCCCGCGGACGTGCAGGCCGTGGTCGGGCGCCCCGCGGACACGGCGCAGGCCGCGGTGCGCATCCTCGAGAAGGTGGGCTTCCAGCCGCTGAACCAGGTGGACCCCTTCGACGGCGGCCCGTACTACGGCGCGGCGCGCGACGCCATCGTCTCGGTGCGCGAGCGGCGGGAGCTCGTGCTCCCCGGACTCCCGCGCGGGGAGGCGCCGCTGGAGGGGCCGCTCGCGCTGCTCTGCGCCGAATCGCGGCTCGGCTTTCGCGCCGCGGTGGTGTGCCTCGACGCCGAGGGGGCTCCGGTGCTGGTCCAGACGTGCCGCGACGCGCTCGGGGTGCGGAGCGGCGACCGCGTGACGGTCACTCCGCTTCCCTGAGCCTAGGAGCCGGACCCGAGATGGAGCACGCCGTCTGGCCGCCGATCCATCCCCGCTGGCTGCGTTGCGCTCCCTGCGCCGTAGCGGCAGCTACGGCTCGGTCGCGCGTCTTGCCAGCGGGGCGTCTCGGCACCCAGGCCGGCATGCCCCCTCTCGGGTCAGGCTCCTACCGATGACCGAGTGGATCACGAGCCGCTCGCCCGCCGACCGAAGCGACGAGATCGGACGCTTCCCCGTCGCCGGCCCCGCAGAGGTGGACGCCGCCGTGGCGCGCGCGCGGGCGGCGTTCCCCGCCTGGCGCGATGCGGGCCCGGACGCGCGCGCCGACGTCCTGGTGCGCTTCCGCGACCTGGCCCGCGCGCGCGCGGAGGAGATCGCGCGCCTCGTCGCGCGCGAGGTGGGCAAGGCCCTCTGGGACGCGCGCTCCGAGGCGGCGCTCCTGCCGGCGAAGGTGGATGCCACGCTCGGGGACGGCCTGCGCTTCGTGGCGCCCATCGAGGCCGGCGCGCAGGCCGGCGCCAGCTTCCATCCGCGCGGCGTCCTCGCCGTGCTCTCCCCCTTCAACTTCCCCGTGCACCTCGCGAACGGTCACCTGGTCCCGGCGCTGGCGCTCGGCAACACGGTGGTGCTGAAGCCGAGCGAGCTCGCCCCCGCCGCGGGGGAGTGGCTCGTGCGCGCGCTCCGCGACGCCGGCGCCCCGACCGGCGTGGTCGAGATCCTGCACGGCGGGCCCGAGACGGGCCGCGCCCTCGCGACCCACGCGGACCTGGACGGCGTGCTCTTCACCGGCTCGTGGAGCGCGGGCCGCGCGATCACCCAGGCCACGCTCGATCAGCCGGGCAAAGTGTTGGCCCTCGAGATGGGCGGGAAGAACGCGATGATCGTGCTCGGCGACGCCGACCTCGAGCTCGCCGTCGCCGAGGCCGCCCTCTCCATCGCGGCGACCACGGGTCAGCGCTGCTCCGCCCTCTCGCGCGTCTTCGTCGAGCGCGGGATCGAAGGCGTCTTCAGCGAGCGCCTCGCGGCCGTGCTCGCCGGCTTGCGCATCGGCCCTCCCCTCGACGAAGGCGTCTTCATGGGCCCCCTCGTCTCGGAGCGCGCCTTCGAGCGCGCGGCAAACTTCAGGGCGATGGCCGAGGAGGCGGAGGGCGAGGTCTTCCTCGACGCGGATCCGGGGCTCCCGCCGCCCTTCGTGGGCGCGCGCCTCGTCCGCTTCCCGACCCTCGACCAGCGCCATCCCTACCAGCGCGAGGAGATCTTCGCGCCCGAGGCCGCCCTCTACGCGATCGGCGATCTCGACGAGGCGATCGCCGCGGTGAACGACAGCGACTTCGGTCTCGTCGCGTCGGTGATGACCCGGGACCGCGGGGCGTACGAGCACTGC
>DASRUS010000183.1:0-5947 GCA_035687825.1 Myxococcota bacterium
CCCGCTCGAATCGAACCCGACGGCTTTACGCACACTTAGACATTCGATACCCTCGCTACGTCGACCGGCCGAGGGCCGAAAGCCCCCACAATCGGGCCCCCCGAGCCTCCGAGGCGGCGGGAGCCGGTTCGCATCAAGGGAACGCGCAGGGAAGCGTCTTCGGTGAGCTACGACGCCAGCTCGATCGAGGTTCTCGAGGGCCTCGAGCCGGTCCGCAAACGACCCGCGATGTACATCGGGACCACCGGTCCCGAGGGTTTGCACCACCTCGTGTACGAGGTGGTAGACAACTCCATCGACGAGGCATTGGCCGGCTACTGCAAGGAGATCTCGGTCGTCATCCACGACGACAACAGCGTCACCGTCACCGACGATGGACGCGGCATCCCCGTGGACGTCCACGAGACCGAGGGGCGACCCGCCGCGGAGGTCGTGATGACGACGCTCCACGCGGGCGGCAAGTTCGACGAGAAGGCCTACAAGGTCTCGGGCGGCCTCCACGGCGTGGGCGTCTCCGTGGTGAACGCCCTCTCCGAACGCCTCGAGCTCGAGATCCGCCGGGACGGCCAGGTCTGGCGGCAGACCTACACACGGGGCGATCCGAACGAGCCGCTGCACGCCACCGGCACCACGGACAAGGTCGGCACCAAGGTCACCTTCCGGCCCGACCTCGAGATCTTCCCCTCCATCGAGTTCTCTTTCGACGTGCTCTCCAAGCGCCTGCGTGAGCTCTCGTTCCTAAACGCCGGCGTCCGCATCCAGATCCGCGACGACCGGAGCGGCAAGTCCCACGACTTCCGCTACGAGGGCGGCATCGTCTCCTTCGTCGAGCACCTGAACCGGAGCCTCAACCCGCTCCACCAGCCGCCCATCTACGTGCACGGCGAGCGCGAGTTCACGAGCCGCAACCACGTGACGCAGGTGCAGATCGACATCGCCCTCCAGTACAACGACTCCTACAACGAGGCCGTCTTCTCCTTCGCCAACAACATCAACACGGTGGAGGGGGGGAGCCACCTGATCGGCTTCCGCACCGCACTCACGCGCACATTCAACCGCTACATCACGACCCATCTGAAGAACGGCAAGGGCGAGGCGGAGTCGCTCTCCGGCGAGGATGTACGCGAGGGGCTCACCGCGGTGATCTCGGTGAAGCTCCCGCAGCCCGAGTTCGAGGGACAGACCAAGTCGAAGCTCGGGACCAGCGAGGTGCGCGGCCTCGTGGAGGGGCTCCTCTACGAGCAGCTCGGCGAGTACCTGGAGGAGAACCCCGCGGCCGCGAAGACGGTGGTCGCGAAGGTGCTCGATGCGGCGCGCGCGCGCGCCGCGGCGCGCAAGGCGCGCGACCTGGCGCGACGTAAGGGCGCACTCTCGGACTACAGCCTGCCGGGCAAGCTCGCCGACTGCCAGGAGCGCGACCCTTCGCGCTCCGAACTCTTCATCGTCGAGGGTGACTCCGCCGGCGGCTCCGCCAAGCAGGGCCGCCTGCGCGAGACCCAGGCCATCCTCCCGATCCGCGGCAAGATCCTGAACGTCGAGCGCGCGCGCCTGGACAAGATGCTCTCGAACAACGAGATCCAGGCGATGATCGCCGCGCTCGGCTGCGGGATCGGCGAGGAATTCGACCCCGAGAAGGTGCGCTACCACAAGGTCATCATCATGACCGACGCGGACGTGGATGGAAGCCACATCCGCACGCTGCTGCTCACCTTCTTCTTCCGCCAGATGGCCGGGCTCATCGAGCGCGGCTACCTCTACATCGCGCAGCCACCGCTGTTCAAGGTGAAGCGCGGCAAGAGCGAGCGCTACGTGAAGGACGAGGGTTCGCTGCGCGAGTACCTCCTGCACCTCGGTCTGAAGGGGGCCCAGGTCTCCGCGGCGCGTGCCGGTCAGCCCCTCGCCGAGGACGCGGCGCTCGCGCTGCTGCGCCAGGCCGGGGAGTACGAGCGGCTGCTCTCCCAGCTTGCGCACCGGCGCCTCGACGCGCGCGTGGTGGACGCGGCGCTACGCGCCGGCGTGGCGAGCGAGGATCACCTTCGCGACGCCGGGGCGCTCCTCTCGCGCGTGGCGCCGCTGCTCGAGGAGCGCCTGCGCGAGGCCCATCCCGACGCCGAGGCGATCCAGTGGACGACGGAGCCCGACCCCGAGCACGCGGCCCACCGCCTGGTCGCCCAGAGCCGGCGCGCGGGGATCTCCCTCACCACGGCGCTCGACACGGAGCTCCTGCGCTCGTCGGACTTCCAGCGGCTGCGCGAGCTGGCGGGTCGCCTCGCAGAGATCGCCGCGTCGCCCTATCGCCTCGTCCGGGAGGAAGAGGCGCCCGAGGAGATCGCGAGCCCGGTGGCGCTGCTGGCCCGCGTGATCGAGCTCGGCCAGAAGGGCCTCACCATCCAGCGCTACAAGGGCCTCGGCGAGATGAATCCCGATCAGCTCGCCGACACCACCATGAGCCCGGCCTCGCGCACGCTGCTCCAGGTGCGCGTCGAGGACGCGGTGGAGGCGCACGAGGTCTTCGCGACGTTGATGGGCGACGAGGTGGAGCCGCGCCGCGAGTTCATCGAGCGCAACGCCCTCCAGGTCCAGAACCTCGACGTGTAGGGACGCGAGTCGAGCGAGTCGAAATGGCTGACGAACCGCAGACTCCGCCGCCGCCCGAGCCCACGGCGCCCGCGCCCCCGCCCGAGGGGAGCGGGTCGCTGCCCGTCGCCATCGAGGACGAGGTTCGCAGCTCGTTCCTCGACTACTCGATGTCCGTCATCATCAGCCGCGCGCTCCCCGACGTGCGCGACGGACTCAAGCCCGTCCACCGCCGCATCCTGTACGCGATGAACCAGGAGGGGCTGCTCTCCACGCGCGGCTTCTCCAAGTCCGCCGGTGTGGTGGGCGAGGTGCTGAAGCACTACCACCCCCACGGCGACGCGCCGGTCTACGACGCCATGGTGCGCATGGTGCAGGACTTCTCGCTCCGCTACCCGCTCATCGCCGGCCAGGGGAACTTCGGGTCCATCGACGGCGATCCCGCGGCCGCCTACCGCTATACCGAGGCGCGCCTGCACCCGGTCGCGGAGGAGATGCTCCGCGACATCGACCGCGAGACGGTGGACTTCATCCCGAACTTCGACGGCTCGGTGAACGAGCCGATCGTGCTCCCGAGCCGCTTCCCCAACCTGCTCGCGAACGGCTCCACCGGCATCGCCGTGGGCATGGCGA
Organism: Myxococcota bacterium; assembly: GCA_035687825.1. Taxonomy (GTDB): domain Bacteria; phylum Myxococcota_A; class UBA9160; order UBA9160; family DASRUS01; genus DASRUS01. The sequence goes on from DASRUS010000183.1 coordinate 3,211, forward strand.
CGAGCATCCCGCCGCACAACCTGCGCGAGCTGGTGGCCGCCCTCGAGCTCGAGGCGCGCCGGCCCGACTGCACGCTCGAGGAGCTGCTGGAAAGGCTTCCGGGCCCCGACTTCCCCACCGGCGCCGTGATCTGCGGGACCGAGGGCATCCGCTCCGCCTACGCCACCGGGCGCGGCCACATCACGGTGCGCGCGCGCGCCGAGTTCGAGGAGGTGAAGCGCGGGCCCCGCATCATCGTGACGGAGATCCCCTACCTCGTGAACAAGGCCGCGCTCCTCGAGCGCATTGCCGAGCTCGTGCGCGAGGACAAGGTGGATGGCGTGACCGATCTGCGGGACGAGTCGAACCGCCAGGGCATGCGCATCGTGATCGAGCTGCGCCGCGACACGCCGCCCGAGGTGGTGCTGAACCAGCTCTACAAGATGACGCCGCTCCAGAGCACCTTCGGCGTGATCCTGCTCGCCCTCGTGCAGAAGCGCCCGGTGCTCCTCACGCTGAAGGAGGCGCTGCGCCACTTCCTCGACTTCCGGCGCGAGGTGGTGATCCGGCGCGCCACCTACGACCTGGCCCAGGCCGAGGCGCGCGCCCACGTGCTGGAAGGCCTCGCCATCGCCCTCGACCGGCTGGACGAGGTGATCGCGCTGATCCGCGCCGCCGAAGACGCGGGCGCGGCGCGCGCGCAGCTCATGGAGCGCCTCGGGCTCTCCGAGCGGCAGGCCCAGGCGATCCTCGAGATGCGGCTGCGGGCGCTCACGGCGCTCGAGCGCCAGAAGGTGCTGGATGAGCTCGCCGAGCTGCGCGCGAAGATCGCGGACCTCCGCGATCTCCTCGCGAACGACGCGCGCATCCTCGACGTGGTGGTGGAGGAGCTGCTCGAGATCCGCGAGAAGTTCGGCGACGACCGGCGCACCGAGCTCGGCGAGGCGGTGGAGGGGCTCAGCACCGAGGACCTGATCGTCGAGGAGGACATGGTGATCACCGTGTCCCACCGCGGCTACGTGAAGCGCAACCCGGTGACGCAGTACCGCGCGCAACGGCGCGGCGGGCGGGGGGTCTCGGGCATGGAGACGCGCGAGGAGGACTTCGTCGAGCACCTCTTCGTGGCGTCCACCCACGCCTACGTGCTCTTCTTCACGAACCGCGGCCGCGTCCACTGGAAGAAGGTGCACGAGCTGCCGCTGCTCGGCCGCGCGGCGCGCGGCAAGGCGCTCGCGAACGTGCTCTCGCTGGGCGAGGGCGAGCGCGTGCAGGCCCTGCTTCCCGTGCGGAGCTTCGAGGACGCCACGGGCGAGTGCGTGGTGATCGGGACGCGGCGCGGGGTCATCAAGAAGACGTCCCTCGAGTCGTTCGCAAACCCGCGGCGCGGCGGCATCATCGCGATCACGCTCGACGACGACGACGAGGTGATCGGCGCGCGCCGCACCCAGGGCCGCCAGGAGATCCTGCTCGCCACGCGGCGCGGCAAGTCGATCCGCTTCCCCGAGACGCAGGTGCGCGCGATGGGCCGCGGCGCCGCGGGCGTGCGCGGCATCTCGCTCGTCGGCGACGACGAGGTGGTGGGGATGGAGATCCTCTCACCCGGCGCCACGATCCTCACCGCGACGGCGCGGGGCTACGGCAAGCGCACGCCGCTGGAGGACTACCGCGTCCAGGGCCGTGGAGGGCAGGGCATCATCACGATCCGCACGAGCGAGCGCAACGGTGCGGTGGTGGGCGTGGTGCAGGTGCTCGAGGACGACGAGGTCATGCTCATCACGAGCGGCGGCAAGGTGCTGCGCTGCCGGGTGGCCGGGATCTCCACCATGGGTCGCGCCACGCAGGGGGTGCGGCTCATGGACCTCGGCGAGGGCGAGGAGCTGGTGGCGATCGCGCGGCTCGCCGAGCGCGACGACGCCGCGGCAAACTAGGCCACGCGCCGCCGCCGGGGGCCGAGGGGGTCGGCGCTCATGGCTCGGGCGCCAACGGACCTGCTTGGCAGCGCGATCATCCGATCGGCGCAGCTGCGAGGTCTCTTGCGGCAGCCCGTGGCGCCCTGCGCTCTACTTCGCGCCGACCCCCTCGGCGCCCGGCGGCGGGTCGTTGCCCTGCGGGTGACTTCCGCGACAGCCCTTCGGCCTCGGATCACGCGGTTGGTCGCCCTGCGATAGCCTTTCGAGATGCGCCGAGATCGTTCCCGGAAGCTCTTCGCCCGCGCGAAGCGCGTGATCCCCGGCGGTGTCAACAGTCCCGTGCGCGCGTACGGGGCCGTGGGTGGGACGCCGCCCTTCCTGGTGCGCGGCCGGGGCGCGCGCGTCTGGGACGCGGACGGGAACGCGTACCTCGACTACGTGGGATCCTGGGGTCCCCTGGTCCTCGGCCATGCGCACCCGCGGGTCGAGCGCGCGGTGCGCGCGGCGCTGGCGCGGGGCGCGAGCTTCGGCGCGCCGACGGAGCTCGAGGTCGAGCTCGCGGAGCTCGTGTGCCGCGCGGTGCCGAGCCTCGAGCGCGTGCGCATGGTGAGCTCGGGGACCGAGGCGGCGATGAGCGCGGTGCGCCTCGCGCGGGCCGCGACGGGCCGCGAGCGCCTCCTCAAGTTCGACGGGGGCTACCACGGTCACGCCGACGCGCTGCTCCTCGGCGCGGGAAGCGGCGTGGCGACGCTCGGCATCCCGGGCTCGCCGGGGATCCCGCAGCGCTTCGCCGAGCTCTCGCTCCAGGCGCCGTACAACGATCTCGGCGCGGTGGCGTCGCTCTTCGA
>DASRUS010000184.1:0-8908 GCA_035687825.1 Myxococcota bacterium
CGGAGCCGGCGGCGTTTCGACGGAGGGCACGGACATGACGCTTCTCCTTGCTAGCGGGCGGGCGCAGCCCGTTCGCGAAACACGTTGGGAGCGTCGGGCGCGAAGCGCTCGAGCAGGAAGCGCTCCTGCGGCTTCTCCGAGGCCGTCTTCGGGATCTCGTCCACGACCTGGAGCCAGCTGGGAACGAAGTTCGGCTCGAGCTCCCGTCGGCACTTCTCGAAGACCGAGGCGGGTGAGAGCGCGATGCCCGGGACCGCCACCAGGGCGGCGACGACGTCGCTCTCGCCCGGCGCGCCCGACGCTGCGGGCACGCCGTAGACGAACACGTCCGACACCGCCGGGTGCTCGGCGATCACCTTCTCGACGAAGCCGGGGTTCACGAAGTCGCCGCAGCGCCGGATGCCGCCGCCCTTGCGGTGGGAGAAGAAGAGCCAGCCCTCCGCGTCGCGCCAGCCGAGGTCGCCGCTGCGCAGCCAGCCGCCGTGGGTCTTGCGCGCGGAGGCCTCGGCGTTGCGGTAGTACTCCACCCGCGCCGGCTCGCCGTTCGCCGGGCGCGAGCAGATCTCGCCCACGACGCCGGGGGGGCACTCGCGGTCGCGCTCGTCGAGGATCTTCATCTCGAGGCCGCCCACGGGCTTCCCGAAGGAGCCCACGGGCCCCTGGCCGATGGGCTTGCAGGCGAGCCCGCCTTCCACCGCGCCGTACCATTCGAAGATCCGGACGCCGAAGCGCTGCTCGAACGCTTCCCAGATCGCGCGCGGCATGCCGGCGCTCACCACGAGGCGCACGGGGTGCTCCGCGTCGTCGGGGCGCGGGGGCTCGCTGTAGATCGCCGTCGCCATCCCGCCCAGCAGCGAGAACGTGGTGCAGCCGTGGCGCCGGCACACCTCCCAGAGCCTCGACTTCGTGAAGCGGCGGCTCAGCACGGCGCGCAGGCCCATGCCGAGGGCGGGGCCGAGGGTCACCGCCTGGGCGTTGCCGTGCGTGAGCGAGAGGCCCGTGTAGGGGCGCTCGTCCGGGCGATAGCCGAGGAGCAGGCCGAGCATCGCGAAGGCCGCGAAGCGCCCGTTCGGGAAGACCACGCCCTTGGGGTCGCCCGTCGTGCCCGACGTGTAGATGATCTGGAGGGGATCGTCCGGACCCTCCGCGCGCACGGGGAGCGTCGCGGCGGGCTTGGCCAGGACCTCGCGCAACGACTCGGCGCCCGGGACCTCCGCCAGCGCGCGGGACTCCGGGTCCTCGCGCGTCTCGAGCGCCAGGATCCACCCGAGGTCCGGCGCCGACCCGCGCACGGCCTCGAGCGCCCCGAGGCAGTAGTCGGCGCAGACGATGCCGCGGCAGCCCGCGCTGCGCAGGAAGTACGCGAGCTTCTCGCCGCGGGTGCGCGGGTCGATGGGCACGAAGATCGCGCCCGCCCACGAGGCGGCGATCATGGTCTCCACGAACTCGGGGTGGTTGCGCATCATGAGCGCGAAGCGGTCGCCGCGCGTCATCCCGCGCGCCACGAGCCCGGCCGCGATGCGGTTCGCGTTCGTGACGAGGTCGGCGAAGGTGCGCACCTCGTCCGGCGTCGCGCCGCCGTCGAGGCTCCAGTGCTCGAAGCTGAGGACGTCGAGGTCCGGGATCCGCTCGGCGCGGCTGCGCACGAGGTCGGCCAGGATCGCATCGCTCGGCTGACGCATGCGTCCCCTCAGCGCGCGAGGACCGTCACGCACATGGCCGCGGCGTCGGCGCCGATGTTCCCGCCGCCGTTGTGCGCGAGGGCGACCATGGCGCCCTCCACCTGACGCGGGCCCGAACGTCCCTGGAGCTGCTCGGTGAGCTCCACGATCTGGGCGATGCCCGTCGCGCCCACGGGGTGCCCCTTGCGCAGGAGTCCACCCGACGGATTCACCGGTAGACGACCGCCCAGGCGCGAATCTCCGGACTCGGCGAGCTTGCCGCCGTCGCCCTTCGGGCACAGGCCCAGCGACTCGCTGGCCAGGATCTCGGCGATGGCGGACGCGTCGTGACACTCCACCACGTCGATCTCGTTCGGACCGAGCCCGGCCTCCTCGTACGCCTCGCGGGCGCAGAGCTCCGCGGCCCCCGCCTCGTCGGGCCCGTGGTCCCACCCCGAGTGCAGCACGCTCGACACGACCGCCACCGGGCGGCGCACGCCGATCTCCCGCGACTTCCGCTCGCTCACCACGATCACCGCGGCGGCGCCGTCGCCGATGGGCGAGCACATGGGCCGGGTGAGCGGCTCGGCAACCATGGGGGCGGCGAGCACGTCCTCGACGGAGAGCGCCTCGCGGAACTGGGCCCGCGGGTTCAGGCTGCCGTGGTAGGAGTTCTTCGCGGCCACGGCCGCGAGCTGGCGGGCGGTGGTGCCCCACTTCGCCATGTGTGCGCGCGCCACGGCCGCGTAGAGGTCCATGAACATGGAGCGCTTCTCGCCGGCCCCGGCGCTCGCCTGCGAGGCGCCGCCCGCCTCGGCGTTCTTGCGCAGCGCCTCCAGGATCGCGCTCATCGCCTCGACGTCCACGGCGCCGCTGAAGGCCGCGAAGCTCCTCCGCTTGTCGGGGTGGTAGAGCTTCTCGACGCCGAGGGCGAGGACCACGTCGTAGAGTCCCGCCGAGACCATGCTGCAGGCCTGCTGGAGCGCCGTCGAACCGCTGGCGCAGGCGTTCTCCACGTTCACCACGGGGAGCTTGCCGAGGCCGATCGAGCGCAGGATCACCTGTCCGCGGATGCACTCCTGACCCGTGACGAGGCCGGCGGCGGCGTTGCCCACGTACGCGGCCTCGAGGTCGTGCGGCTCGAGCCCGGAGTCGGCGAGCGCCGCGTGCACCGCCTCGGCGCCGAGCGCCTTCAGGCCCGTGTCGAGCTGCTTCCCGAAGCGGGTCATGCCGACACCGGCGAGGATCGCGTCGAGACGCATGAGCCTCCTCCTCGGCCCCCCGGTTCAGAGGAGCCCGTGCCCCTTGATGCCCAGCGCCCGCTTCAGGTATTCGAGCTCCGCCTCGCGCCAGGGCGCCGGCGCCTGGGTCTGGAGCATCCGGTCGCGCTCGAGCTCGGCCACCACCTCGGGGTCGCGGGGGAAGGGGCTCCCGTAGCCGTTCAGGTGGAAGAGCTTCTCGAAGGGCTGGCGCGGCCGCTGGCCGCCCGCCTCCGGGCTCTCCGCGGGGTAGCCGACCGTCTGGAGCAGCAGGATCCGGCAGGTCTCGGGCAGGCCGAGCCGCTCGCGGATCTTGTCGGTGTTGGGCGTTCCGAGGCAGCAGGTGCCGAGCCCCTGCTCGAAGGCCACGAGCGTCGCCTGGGCGATGCCCTGACCGCAGTCCACCTCGCCGAGGCCGGGCTCCTTCAGCTTCTCGCGCATCGCGGCGAAGATGGGGATGAGCTGCTTCTCGAGCGCCTCGTGCTTGCCCTCGCCGAAGCCGAGCGCGCCGGCGCGCAGGAGCTCGCGCAGGCGGTCCGACTGCTCGTCCACGGCGGCCGTGTCGAGGTACCAGACGATCACCACCGGGGCGAGGCGGACCTGGAAGCCCGCCACGGGCGCCGTGATCGCCTCGAGCACGGCCTGCGGCGCCGAGTCGCGGAACACGACCACCGCGCGCAGGCTCTGCACGTTTCCCCAGTGCGACGCGATGCGCGCGGCCTCGAGCATGCGCTGGATCTTGTGCCGCTCCACCGGCTTGTGCGGCAGCAGGAAGCGGATGGAGCGCCTCCGCCCGATCACCTCGCGCAGTTCCATGGTCGTCCTCCCCGTGCCCGCGCGGCCGGACGCTCAGAGCTTCGCGGCGGCCACGAGACCCAGGAGCTCGTTGCAGCCGTCCTCGATCATCGAGGCTCGGGCGTCGCGCAGCAGCTTCTCCACCGGGTAGTCGCGCGTGAGCCCGTTGCCCCCAAAAATCTGGAGCGCGGCGCTCGCCACCTCGAAGGCGGCGTTCGTGCAGAAGACCTTGGAGGCGATCGAGTACTGGAGCAGCGGCGGCGAGGTCGTGTTGTGGATCGAGACCCGCCGCGCCAGCGCGCGCGCCGCCTCCACCTGCGCGAACATGCGGAACAGGCGCGCCCGCACGCTCTGGTGCTCGAAGATCGGCCGGCCCCCCTGCACTCGCTCGCGCGCGTAGGCGAGGGCGTGCTCGAGCGACGCGCGCGCGAGCCCGACGAAGATCGTCCCCATCGCCGCGTTCGCCAGGGCGAGCACGGTCTCCACGGCCGCGGCGTAGACCTCCTTGCCCACCACCATGTACTCGGCGGGGATCCGGACGTCGTCGAAGAAGATCTCGCCCTGGTTGAGCGCGCGCTGGCCGAGCTTGTCCACGGGCCGCCCGCGCGAGACCCCGGGCAGGTCGAGGGGCACGAGGGCGACGCCGCCGCCCCGGAAGCCCTGGCTCGGATCGACGGTGCAGAAGAGCGCCGCCACCGTGGCGATGCTCCCGTTCGAGACCCACGCGGACTTCTGGCCCCGGATCACGTAGTGACCGTCCTCGAGGCGCGCGACGCAGCTCGCCTTGAGCGCCGGGCTCGCGAAGTGGGATTCGGTCACGGCGAGCGTGTCGCTGCCGTGGTCGGGCTCGGTCACCGCCCAGCAGCCGATCTCGCGGCTCCCGGGAGCGCAGAAGCGCTCCACGAGGGCCGGCCGTCCCGAGAGCCGCGCGAACATGCGGTGGAAGCCCGCGACGCCGAGGCTGATCGCGAGGCCCGAGTCGCCCCAACCGAGCTCCTCGTGGACCAGGCAGCGCAGCCGCGCGCGCTCGAAGGGGCCGAGGTCGCCCATCGACTCGTCGAGGTCGTCGAAGCCGAGGCCGTGGTACTTCTCGAAGACGTTCCACAGCACCGAGTCGCGCGCGATCACGTCGGACGGGTCCGGCAGGCGGTCGAGGAGCGCCCCGGCGGGCCGCATCACCTCTTCGGCAAACTTGTGGACCGCGTCGCGCACGGCGCGCTCGGAGTCGCCGAGCCCTACCTCGATGTCGGCGAGCGGCATGAGGGTCCTCCGCTGGGATGCGACGCGACCGTATCCGCTCGCCAGGGGGCGAGGTATGACAGCGGTCATAGGAGGGGGAGGCCGGGGTCGGGGAGGGACGTCTTCCCGACGTCGGTCCGGGTCAGGGCGGGGCGGCGCCCGTGGCGATGCGCTCCAGGGCGGGCTCGTCGAGCACCTCGATCCGGCCCACGCCGCCGCGGATGATGCCTTCCTTCTCGAAGCGACGGAGCACGCGGATCGCGGTCTCCACCGTCGTTCCCGACGCGTCGGCGAGCACGCGGCGCGTGACGCGCGCCTCGCCCTGCTGGGCCGCGCGCAGGAGCGCGCGCGCGAGACGCGAGGGAGCGGGGTCGTGGGCGAAGGAGCGCAGGCGCTCGTGGGCGTCGCGCAGCCGGCGCGAGACGATCTGGAGGATCTCCACGGCGAGGCGCGGCTGCTCGTTCATGAGACGCAGCACCCGGGCCTTCGGGACGCACCAGGCGACCCCTTCCGTCAGCGCTTCGGCGCTCGCGGGGTAGGAGGGCTCGTCCAGGGCGGAGATCGCGCCGAAGATCTCTCCCGGGCCGAGACCCTCGAGCGTCGTGATGCGCCCTTCGGACGAGCTCTTGTACAGGCGAACCTCGCCCCGCCGGAGGATCCAGAGGGACTCGGCCGGCTGACCTTCGAAGAAGAGCACGCGGTGGCGCTCGAAGCGCCTCTCGCGCACGCTGGGCTCGAGGCGCACGAGCACCTCGCGGTCGAGCGCGCGAAAGAACTCGGCCTCGCCGAGCTCGATGTCCCGACCCGGGTCCATCTGGGTCCCGATCCGCTCCGACGTCGCTATGATCGGCATCATACCGGAGGTCCGGTTCCCAGGGGCACGCTGGCCGAAGCGAGCGGCACCCGTGGCAGCGGGCGAGCGTGGAGCCATGGCGCATCCCATCGAGGAGCAGCATCGGCAGCTCGAGGTCCTCTTCGAGGGGACGCGCTCGGCCTTCGGTCGCGGGGAGGTCGATGCGGTGCGGGCCGGTTTCGAGCGGCTGCGCGAGGCCCTCGACGCCCACTTCGACCAGGAGGACCGCCTCTACTATCCGCCGATCGCCGCCCTGCGGCCCGGGCACAAGATCGTGGTCGCGGGGCTGGGCGAGGCGCACGCGCAGTTCCGCATCCGCTTCGCCGAGATCGCGGACGCGCTGGCCACGGCCTCCCTCGCCGCCGCGCAGCGCGCCTTCGAGGCGTTCGTCGCCTCTTTCACCCGGCACGAGGTGATCGAGGAGGAGCTGGTCCGCTCCTTGGAGTCGGAGGTCGCCAGCGCGCGTCAGGCCTGAGCCCGGGCCGCAGGCCCGGGGGATCGGCGCGGCGCGAGGGGACGGGAGCGGGTTGGATGCGCTTCGCCGGGTTGATCCGATGGCTCGGGAGCGGTGAGCTCGCGCTCCTCGCGCGTACGAGTCGGCTCCTGACCCCCCTCTATCGCGCGAGCTTCCTCGCCGCGGCGGCGTCCTCGGGGCTCCTGCGTCTGCTCGCGGCGGGCCCCGCCCCGCCCGGCCGCATCGCGAAGGAGCTCGGGATCCCGGAGGGCGCGAGCGACGTGCTCGACGAGTGGCTCGCGATCGGCGTGCACCTGCGCGAGCTCGATCGCGGTCCGCACGGCTACGCGCTGCGGGGACGGCTCGCGAAGCGCTTCGCGAACCCGGCCCACGACGCCGCCCTGGCCTTCCTCGAGGAGGCGGTGTCGCTCCACCACCGCCTCCTCCTCGAGGCGCCCGCGCTCCTACGAGCGGGCCGCGGGCTCACGCTGGCGGATCAGGAAGGGGAGATGATCGCGCGCTCCTCGCGCATCCTCGAGCCGCTGGTGCGCGAGGCGATCGACGACGCGCTGCCGGCGGGCGGGGCGCTGCGCCTCCTCGAGGTCGGCTGCGGCTCGGGCGTCCACGTGCGCTACGCGGCCACGCGCAACCCCGGGCTGACGGCGCTCTGCCTCGAGCTCCAGCCCGCCGTGGCCGAACGCGCGCGCGAGAACCTCCGCGCCTGGGGGCTCGAGACGCGGGCCACGGTCCAGGCGGGGGACGTCCGGGACCTCGAGCCGAGGCCTGAGTTCGACCTCGTCACCCTCCACAACAACATCTACTACTTCCGCGTCGAGGAGCGGGTGGCGCTGCTCGCGACGATGCGGCGCTGGCTGCGGCCGGCCGGGCGCATCCTCCTCACGACGGCGTGCCGCGGCGGAGCCACGGGAGCCCAGCTGCTGAGCCTCTGGGGCGCTCTCACGGAGGGATGCGGGCGGCTCCCGGATCCCGAGGAGCTCGTGGAACAACTCCGGAGCGCCGGCTTCCACGACCCGAGCGCACGGGGACTGCTGCCCGGTGGCTCGTTCTACCGCTTCCTCGCGACGGCGTGATGGGAGGATGGGGCCGTCCGGACCTTCCTCGGAAGGCGGGGCTTCGCCACCCTGCGCATCGACCGAGGGTTCCTGCTCACAGCCCCGGAGCCCGTCCTCATGATCGCGCTCGCCTGGAGCCTGCACGCGAGAGCTCCGGACCCTTCGGACGCCGGAGACGCAGTCCTCGCCGCGGCGCTCGTGGGCGCTGTCCTCCTCCTGGGCGGGTGGATCCTCGTCCTCTGGACCTTCGCGTCGTGGCCTTCGATCTTCGTCGGTCACGCCCTGCTTCACGATCACCGCCTCGTCACGCACGGCGCCTATGAGCTGGTACGCCATCCCGTGTACCTGGGAGCGCTCCTGATCTGGATCGGCCTCGCGGTGGCCTTCGCTAGCGGATGGACGCTCGCGATCGCGGTCCTCTACGTGCTCCCCGCCTACCTGCTCTACATGCGCGACGAGGAGGCGATGCTCGAGGAAGCGTTCGGCGAAGCCTACCGCCGCTACCGCGCGAAGGTGCCGATGCTGCTCCCACGGCTCGCACGCCAGTAGCTGCTACGCGTACATCTTCTCGATCAGCGCCTTGTACTTCTCCGCGATGGGCTTGCGCTTGAGCTTCATGGTGGGGGTGAGCTCGTCGCCGCCGGGCAGCCAGTCGCTCGGCAGGATCGTGAAGCGCTTCACCTGCTCCACGCGGGAGAGGCGCTCGTTCGCGCGATCCACGCCGGCCTGGACCTCGGCCCGCACGGCCGCGTCGCGCGAGAGCTCCTCGAGGCCGCGCCGGCCGAGCCCCCGGCTCTCGGCCCAGGCGGGCGCGTAGTCGGCGTCGAGGACGACGAGCGCCGTGTTGTAGGCGCGCGCGTCGCCGATCACGCAGACCTGGCCGATCAGCGGGCTCGCGGCCTTGAGCGTGCTCTCGATGTTCGAGGGCGACATGTTCTTGCCGGCCGCGTTGATGATGAGCTCCTTCTTGCGGTCGATGATGCGGAGGTAGCCGTGCGGGTCGAACTCGCCCACGTCGCCGGTGTGGAGCCAGCCCTCCGCGTCGATGGCCTCCGCGGTCTTGTCCGGGAGGTTCCGGTAGCCCGACATGACGCACTCGCCCCGGATCAGCACCTCGCCGTCTTCCGCGAGCTCGATCTCCACGCCCGGGACGGGCGGCCCCACGGTGCCGATGCGCGCGCGCCCGGGCGGGTTCGTGGTGCCGACGCCGCAGGTCTCGGACATGCCCCACACCTCGCCCACCTCGAGGCCGATGGCGTGGAAGAACTCGAGCACCTCCGGGGGCGTGGGAGCCGCGCCGACGTTGAGTCCCAGCACCTGGTCGAGGCCGAGCAGCGTCCGGAGCTTCGAGAAGAGCTCCGTCTCGGCGCGCGCGGCCTTCTCGGCGAGCTCGGGGGGCACGGGCCTGCCCTGCTGCTCCAGGCGAACCTTCTCGATCCCCGCGGCGATCGCCTGCTGCGCCGGGATGCGCTGCGCGTCCGGGAGCGAGGCGATGCGCGCCTCGAGGCCCGCCTTCACCTTCTCCCAGATGCGCGGCACCGCGAAGAAGAAGTTCGGCTTCACGCGCGGGAGGA
>DASRUS010000185.1:0-5380 GCA_035687825.1 Myxococcota bacterium
CTCGGAGAGGTCCTGGATCGCCTCGATGCGCCGGCGCGCTTCGTCGCCGAGCGCCTCCTCGCCGGGGATCAGCAGGTACGCGTAGGCGCGCTGCGCGCTGCGGCCCACGCGGCCGCGAAGCTGATAGACCTGCGCGAGGCCCAGCGCGTCGGCGCGGTCGATCAGGATCGTGTTCGCGCGCGGGATGTCGAGCCCGCTCTCGATGATGGTCGTGCAGAGCAGCACGTCCGCCTCGCCGTGCCAGAAGCGCAGCATGCGGTCCTCGAGCTCGCGCTCGGGGAGTTGGCCGTGGGCCACGAGCACCTTCGCTTCCGGGACGATGCGCTTCAGCATCTCCGCCACGGGCCCGATCGTCTGCACGCGGTTGTGGACGTAGAAGACCTGCCCCCCGCGCCGCACCTCGCGCAGGATCGCCTCGCGCACCAGATCCTCGGAGAAGCGGCACACCTGCGTCCGGATCGCGAGTCGGTCGGCGGGGGGCGTGTTGATGACCGAGAGGTCGCGCAGGCCCGTGAACGCCATCTGGAGCGTGCGGGGGATGGGCGTCGCGGTGAGCGTGAGCACGTCCACGGCCTTGCGCATCTGCTTGATGCGCTCCTTGTGGGCCACGCCGAAGCGGTGCTCCTCGTCCACCACGAGGAGGCCGAGGTCGCGGAACGAAACGTTCTTCTGGAGCAGGCGGTGCGTCCCGATCACGACGTCCACGGTGCCCGCGACGAGCCCCTCGCGCACCGCCCGGGCCTGGAGCGGCGTGCAGAAGCGCGAGAGCGACTCGACGCGCACGGGGTAGCCCCGGAAGCGCTTGCGGAAGGTCTCGAGGTGCTGCTGACACAGGATGGTGGTGGGCACCAGCACGGCGACCTGCTTGCCGTCCATCACCACGCGAAAGGCCGCGCGCACCGCGACCTCGGTCTTGCCGTAGCCCACGTCGCCGCACACGAGGCGGTCCATGGGCCGGGACCTCGCGAGATCCTGGAGCACGTCCTCGATGGCGGCCTTCTGGTCCGGCGTCTCCTCGAAGGAGAAGGCCGCCTCGAACTCCTCCAGGTAGCGGTCGCGCGGTGAGAAGGCGTGGCCGGGGGCGAGCTCCCGCGCGGCGTGGAGCGCGAGGAGCTCGTGCGCCATGGAGCGGAGCGCGCGCTTCACCCCGAGCTTCGCCTTCTCCCAGCTGCGGCCGCCGAGGCGGTCGAGACGGGGCGCGTGACCGTCGGCCCCGACGTAGCGCTGCACCTGGTTCAGCCGGTGCACGGGCAGGAAGAGGCGGTCGCCGCCCGCGTACTCGATGCGCAGGAGCTCGCTCACCACGCCGCCGAGCGCGAGCTCGACGAGGCCGCGGTAGATCCCGATCCCGTGCTCGGCGTGCACCAGCGGGTCGCCCGGGGCGAGCTGGGCGAGCGCCTCGACCGACGAGCCCTCCTGCCAGACGGCTCGCGCGCGCCGCTTCTCGCGCGGCCCGAAGATCTCCTCCTCGGTCGCGATGGCGATCGCCTCGAGGGGGAGCACGAACCCCGCGGAGAGCGCCGCGACGCGCACCTCGACGCGCCCGGGCGCCGACCAGCGGAAGAGCGGCTGCGCGTCGCGGCCGAGGCTCGCGTCCACCCCGTACTCCCCGAGCAGCGTGCGCAGCCGCTCGGCGCCCGAGAGGGACTGGCACGCCAGCACCACGCGCCAACCCTCCTCGGTCCACGCGTCGATGCGCTCGACGAGGGGGCGGAGCGCGTCCTCGTGCGTGCGCTGGCGCACGAGCTCGTCGCGGAGCTCGTCCTGGGCGAAGGCGCGCACCGCGTAGCGCTCGCCCGGCCCCTCCACGTCCAGACGCTCGAGCGTGACGGGACGCCGCTCCTCGAGCGCCCTCCCGATCGCGTCGGGAGGGACGAGGAGCGCGTCGGGGGGAGCCACCACGCGATGCGCGAGGCGCGCGGTCTCGAAATGGTCGAGCGCTTCGTCGTGGAAGCCGAGCAGCCGCTCGCGCCCGGCGGTGCCGTCGAGGACCACGAGCGTGTCGACCGGGAGGAAGTCGAAGACGGTCTCGAGCGAGGAGAGGAGCAGCGGCGCCAGCGCCTCGACGCCCGGCGGCAGGTGGCCGCGCAGGAGCGAGTCGAGGAGCGCGTCCACCTCGCGCGCCTCGGCGCGGTGCGCCTCCGCGAGCTCCCGGATCTCGGCCGAGCGGTCCACGAGGAGCGCGCGGTCGAGGAGCAGCTCGCGCGCCGGCGGCGCCACGGCGTGGTCGAGCGTGCGCTCCGAGCGCTGGCTCGCGGGGTCGAACTCGCGGATCGACTCCACGTCGTCGCCGAAGAGCTCGATGCGCAGCGGCCGCGCGCGCTGGGGCGGGAAGAGGTCGAGGATCCCGCCGCGCACGGCGAGCTCGCCGCGCTCCTCCACGATGGGCATGCGCGCGTAGCCGGCGGCGACCAGCGTCTCGACCAGCGCGTCGCGATCGATGGTCTGCCCCACTTCGAGGTGCACCGAGCGCGCGCGCACGAGCTCGCGCGAGGGAACGCGCAGATCGAGGGCGGTCCACGGCGCGACCACGATCGGGGCGGGCTCGCGGTTCGGCGCGGAGCGGATGCCGCTCGCGTCGGGAGTTCCGGGCGCGCTCGCGAGCCAGCGGTAGAGCACGTCCATGCGCTGCGCGACGACGAAGGGCTGCGGCGAGAAGCGGTCGTAGGGGAGCGTGTCGTGGCGCGGGAAGGCGCGGACGCGGCCGCCCGATTCGGGCGGCGGCTCGCCCAGGGCCGTGCGCAGGTCGTCGAGGAGCGCGTCCGCCTCCTTTGCGCTCGCGGCCAAGAAGAGTGCCGGCCGCTCGCCGTGCGCCTCCACGAGCCGGGCCCCCACCGCGGCGCGCGCCGCGCCGCGCAGGCCCGTGAGACGCAGCGGTCCCGCGCGCCGGGACGCGCGCAGCGCGACCTCGCGCAGGTCCGAGAGGCGGTGCGTCGCAGTCGTGTCGAGTGCCAACGGTCCCCCGAACGGAGATACCCGCTCCCCCCGCCGGCGGCGGGGGTGCGGGCGTCTCACGGGCGGCGGGAGTGTAGCGGGTGCGGAAAGCGTCCGGTCTGCGCTTCGAGGGGCGCGCTGGCGTCAGCGCAGGTTCTCCACGATCGCGTCGGTGATCGCGTCGAGCGTCGCCTCGCCGCCCAGATCCCGGGTATGGTGGCGCGGCTCGGCGAGGGCGGCGTACACCGCGCGCTCCACGCGCGCGGCCGCGGCGTCCTCGCCCAGGTGGCGCAGCAGCCACGCCGCCGAGAGGATCACCGCGCACGGGTTCGCGAGGCGCTTGCCCGCGATGTCCGGCGCGCTCCCGTGCACCGCCTCGAAGACCGTGCAGTCGTCCCCCGCGTTCATGCCCGGCACGACGCCGAGGCCGCCCACCAGGCCGGCGCAGAGGTCCGAGAGGATGTCGCCGTACAGGTTCTCGAGCAGCAGCACGTCGAAGCGGGTGGGGTCGCGCACGAGCTGCAGGGCGCAGTTGTCCACGATGATCTCTTCGTACGCGATCTTCGGGTGGTCGCGCGCCACGCGCCGCGCGCACTCGAGGAAGAGGCCGTCGGAGAGCTTCATGATGTTGGCCTTGTGGACCGCGGCGACGCTGCGCCGCCCCTCGCGCTCGGCCAGCGCGAAGGCGTGGCGCGAGATCCGCGTGCACGCGCGCTCGGTGATCACCTTCAGGCTCTCCACGATCCCGGGGGCCACGCGGTGCTCGAGGCCGGAGTAGAGGTCCTCCGTGTTCTCGCGCACGAGGACGAGATCGACGCCTTCGAAGCGCGAGGGCACACCGGGGATGCTGCGCACGGGTCGCACGCACGCGTAGAGGTCGAGGGCCTGGCGCAACGACACGTTGACGCTGCGGAACCCTTCGCCGACCGGCGTCCCCACCGGGCCCTTGAGCGCTACGCCGTTGCGGCGGATCGACTGGAGCACGGGCTCGGGGAGCGGCGTCCCGTACTTCACCACGACCTCGGCGCCGGCCTCCATGCGCTCCCACTCGACCGCGACGCCTGCCGCCGCCACCACGCGCAGCGCCGCGTCGCACACCTCGGGTCCGATCCCGTCCCCGGGGATCAGGGTCACGCGCTGGGATCGCTTCGCCATGCGGATCCTCCCGGGCCGGGAGCGTACCGAAGCCCGCCGCGCCTTCCCTGTCCGCCCGCCGGCGCTCCGGTATGCTCGCCGGGCATGGCGGACGAGCAGAAGGACCTCTACGCGATCCTCGGCGTCGCGCGCAGCGCCTCGGAGGACGAGGTCAAGAAGGCGTACCGCAAGCTCGCCCGCAAATTCCACCCCGACGTGAACCCGAACGATCCCAAGGCCGAGGATCGCTTCAAGGAGGTGGCCTTCGCCTACGACGTCCTCTCGGACAAGGAGAAGCGCGCGCGTTACGACGAGTTCGGTGTCCAGGGCCTCGCCGAGGGCTTCGATCCGGACAAGGCGCGCGCCTACGCGCGCTGGTCGCAGCAGGCGCGCCAGAGCCCGCTCCACGAGACGTTCACGAGCGACGTCGATCTCGAGGATCTGATCGCGGACTTCTTCGGCGGAGGGGGCGGCGCCGGGGGTGCGCGGCGCCGGCGCGGTCCCGGGCGCGGCCGCGACGCCGAGGGCCAGCTCGCGGTCGATTTCCTCGAGGCCGTGCGCGGCGGCGAGGTGCGCTTCCAGCTGGGCGGGAAGCGGCTTCGCGTCCGCATTCCGCCGGGGGCCGAGGCCGGCTCGCGCATCCGCGTCCCCGGCCAGGGGGAGCCCGGCGCGAAGGGCGGTCCGCCGGGCAACCTCTACCTGACGCTCTCGGTGAAGCCGCACCCCTTCTTCACGCGCAAGGGCGACGACCTCTGGCTCGACCTGCCCGTCACGATCCCCGAGCTCGTGCTCGGCGCCGAGATCGAGGTGCCCACGCCCGAGGACCGCGTGCGCATGAAGATCCCGCCGCGCTCGCAGAGTGGGCGCGTGCTGCGCGTGCGCGGCAAGGGCGCGCGCAAGCGGGGATCGGAGGAGCGCGGCGACCTCTACGTGCGCCTCCAGGCCCAGCTCCCCGAGGACGCCGACCCGCGTCTCGAGGAGGTCGCCAAGCAGCTCGAGTCGCTCTACGCGGGCAAGGATCCGCGCGCGCGGCTCAAGGGGGGTTGATGATGACCTTCTACACGCGCAAGCAGCTCGTGGAGATGCTCGACACGGACGAGGGGTTCCTCCTCGCCCTGGAGCGCGAGGAGATCATCGAGAGCGACGCCCCGTCCGGTTCGGCCGGCGAGTTCTCCGAGCGCATGCTCGAGCGGGCGCGCGTGGCCCACAACCTCGTGGCCGACCTCGATGTGAACCTGCCCGGCGCCGCGATCATCCTGCGCCTGCGGGAGGAGGTGACGGAGCTCCGCCGGCGCATGACCGAGGTGCTGGG
>DASRUS010000186.1:0-2493 GCA_035687825.1 Myxococcota bacterium
CGGCTCCGGCGTTCGACGCGAGGCCCTGCTGGACGGCCTCCTCGGGCGAGAGCGGCGGCGCGGCGATCTCCTCCTCCGCGACCTGCGGCTCGCCTCCCCGATACAGGCTCCCGTACGCGCACACCCCGCCGACGAGCACGACGAGCACGACCGCGCCGAGGATGGTGGGATCGATGCGCCCGCGCCGACCCGGCTTCACGCGCTTGGAGAGCCGCTGCGCGGCCGACTCGTTGCCGAGCGGCAGCTCCGGGGGCCCCCAGTTCTTCCGCCCTTCTTGATCCCGATCGTCGGTTTCGAGAGACATGAGCACACCCCTCCCATCGGACTCGAGCCCCAGGCCGTCCGGGCCGCCGGCGCACGTTCTGGTGGCAGAGCCACCCCCCGACCCGATCAAAGCAATACGACGGGCATCGGTCAAGCGAGGGCGCGGAGCCGACGCCCGCGCGCGTCGCGTTGGCCCGGGATCCGCGCCCCCGTAGAATGGCCCGACCCGAACGAGGAGCATCCGCTTGGGCGAGGCCCCTCCGCCCGTCACCGCGCCTGCGAACGCATCGCGCACCCTCTCCACCGCGCAGAAGCTCGTCTACGCCTCGGGCGATCACACGGTGAACCTCTCGCTCTCCGCGCTCGCCCTCTTCTACCTCTTCTTCCTCACCGAGGTGGCGGGGCTGCGTCCCGCGCTCGCGGGCTTGGTGCCGCTCGTGGGGCGCGTGGTGGACGCCTGCTTCGATCCCGTGATGGGCCGGATCTCCGACCAGACGCGCACGCGCTGGGGCCGCCGCCGCCCGTACTTCCTGCTCGGCGCCCTGCCCTTCGGCCTGACCTTCGCCTGGATGTGGAGCGAGGCTCCCTTCGACTCGCAGGGCGCCATCTTCGCCTGGCACGCGTCGGCCTACCTCCTCCACTGCCTCGTCATGTCGGTCCTCTCGGTCCCGTACCTGGCGCTCCTCCCCGAGATGGCCCGGGGCTACGACGAGCGCACCTCGCTCAACACGTTCCGGTCCGCGGCGGCGGTCGTGGGCACGCTCGTGGTGGCCGGGTCGCTGCGCCCCCTCGCCGAGAGCTTCGGAGGAGGGCCCGGGGGCTTCGCGAAGGCGGGGGCGCTCCTGGCCGTCTGGGTCACGCTTCCCTGGTTCTTCGTCTACCGCGTCACCTTCGAGCGGAACGACTTCCAGCGACCGGCCGAGGCCCCGTTCTTCCAGGCGGTGTACTCCCTGTGGCGACACTCGACCTATCGCGTGCTCTGCGCCCTCTTCCTCTGCGCCCGGGCCGCCGTGGACATCGTCGGCGCCATGTTCCTCTACTTCTTCGCCTCGTGGCTGCGGCGCCCGGACGACTTCGAGCCCGCCCTGCTCGGCATGCTCGTCTGCGTCGTCGCCTCGCTTCCCTTCTGGCTGCGCGCCGCCTCGCGCACGGACAAGCGCACGCTCTTCGTCTTCGGCTGCGTCTGGTGGATCGCGATCCAGTGCGTGCTGTTCCTGGCCACGCCCGAGTGGCCGCGCTGGACGCTGTTCGCGATCGCCGCGGTCGCGGGGATCGGCTACGCCGTGGCCGACCTCATGCCCTGGTC
The DNA here is from genome assembly GCA_035687825.1 of Myxococcota bacterium. Lineage (GTDB taxonomy): Bacteria > Myxococcota_A > UBA9160 > UBA9160 > DASRUS01 > DASRUS01. The sequence continues at coordinate 1,571 of DASRUS010000186.1, forward strand.
GATGCTCGGCGACGTGATCGACGAGGACGAGCTCGCGAGCGGCGAGCGCCGCGAAGGCCTCTACAACGGGCTCTTCACGTTCCTGCGCAAGCTCGGAGGCGCCGCGGGCGTCTTCCTCGCGGGAGTGATCCTGGACCTCGCCGGCTTCGTGAAGGGCACCGCGGAGCAGAGCCCTACGGCGCTGCTCGCGGTGCGCGGTCTCACGGGGGCGGTGCCCGCCCTCCTGCTCGCGATCGCCGCGCTCATCGCGCTCCGCTACTCCCTCGGCCGCGCGCGGCACGTCGAGATCCGTGCGGCGCTCGAGGCGCGGGCACGCCGGGCGTAGCGCCGGGCGCCGCCGACTCGCGGCGCAGCGCCGCGACCTCCCTCGGCCCGAGCGCGCGCCACTCGCCAGGCGAGAGCCCGAGCTCGAGCAGGCGCAGGCCCCCCACCGCCACGCGCACGAGGCGCAGCGTGGGATGCCCCACCGCGGCGGTCATGCGGCGCACCTGACGGTTGCGGCCCTCGCGGAGCTCGATCTCGAGCCACGCGGTGGGAACGCTCTTGCGAACGCGAACGGGCGCCGGGCGCGGCGGCAGCGCCGGAGGCTCGCCCAGGAGTCGCACGCGCGCGGGCCGCGTACGCCGCCCCTGCACCACGACGCCGTGCTCGAGGGCGCGCAGCGCGCCCGCGTCGGGCGCGCGCTCCACCTCCACCCAGTACGTGCGCGGGTGGCCGTGGCGTGGATCCGTGAGGAGCGCCGCGAGCGCGGCGTCGTCGGTCAGCACGAGGAGCCCCTCGCTGTCGTGGTCCAGGCGACCCGCCGGGTAGACGCCCCGCACGGGCACGAGATCCGCGAGGCCCGGGTGACCGGCTTCCGGCGTGAAGCGCGAGACGTGGCCCCAGGGCTTGAAGAGGGCGAGGACGCGGGGCTTCACGGTGTG
>DASRUS010000187.1:0-5210 GCA_035687825.1 Myxococcota bacterium
CACGGGCCTTGGCAGGCGACCGCGGAACTTGCCCCCGCAAGGTGACACCCAAGCCAGTTGGCGGCCGAGCCACGAGCGGCGACCCCCTCGGCACTCGACGCCCAGCGTCCCGCGGTCCACTCGATCCCCTACACCGGACCGGGATCGAGCGGGTCCAGGAACCAGCGCCAGTCGAAGACTCCCGCGCGCACGCGGTGCCAGGTGGCGGCGCCCGAGCGGCCGCCCTGGGCGATCTCGCGGATCGCGCGGCCCCGCGCGCGAGCACGCGTGTCGGCGGGCGGCTCGCGCCGCGCCCTCGCCACCGCCTCCGCGTCGGCGAGCCGCCGCACCTCGCCGCGCTGGAACAAGCGGCGGTAGCCGCCGCGCGGACCGAGCTCGTGGTAGCGGAGGTCCACGCGGCGCGCGCGGAACGCGAACTCGCGGAGCCTGCGCTCGTCGGGGTCGTCGGGCGCCGGGCCTTCCAGCAGGCGCAGTCCGCGCTCGCGCAGCGCCTCCCGATCCGGGGGATGGGGAATCTCCGCCTCCAGGAGCCTCTGCTTCGCGACCCAGTCCACGCGGTCGGCGAGCGCCTCGGGGTCGTGCTCCAGGAGCTCGAGCGTCTCCTGCCAGTGATCGAGCACCCGCGTCTTCCATTCCGCCAGGGGCTCCGCTCCGAGGGTGTCGCGCACGCCGGCCAGGTAGCGGTGCTGGATCTCGAGGGGCGACGCGCGCGACCCGTCGCGCAGCAGCAGCCGCACCGAGCAGTCGGGATCGAGGTTCAGCTCGCGCAGCGCCCCGAGCGGATCCGCGAGCTCGGGCCACGCGACGGTCGCTCCGGATTCGATCGCCTCGAGCACGAGCGCCGAGGTCCCCACGCGCAGCACCTGCGCCCACTCGCAGAGGTTCGCGTCGCCGATCATGAGGTGGAGGCGCCGGCGCGGCGAGAAGATCCCGAACGGCTGGAAGAAGAAGTCGCGGATCTCGTAGATCGGCCGTCGCTCGCCCGACGTGAAGATGCGCGCCAGCTCGCGTAGGAAGGGCGGGCGCTGCGCCAGGCGCAGGAGCGGACCGCCGTCGAAGGCGACCGCGCCCGCCCCCGTGTAGATCGTGCGCGTGACGAGGTGCGCGGTGAAGCCGCGCCGCACGGGCTCGAGGACGAAGCGACGCAGCAGGCGCGAGTGGAGCTCGAGCACGGGGAAGAGCGGCGTCACCAACACGTTCAGCCGGCGCACGAGCTCGCCGGGGCTCGCGGCGATCGCGTTCGCCCGCAGGCTGAGCCAGGCGGAGGCGCCCTGCCCGAGCCCTCGCACGCGCGCGCCCCACCCGGGTCGCACCCGGCCGAGGAGCGCGGCGGTGAGGCCGAGCAGGAGGCCGCCCGCGGCGTAGAGCAGGAGGAGCGCGAACCCCACGGCGAGGAGCGCGGGCGTGAGCAGCAGCACCCACGCGAGGAGCGGGAGGGTCACGATCCAGAGGGGGATCCAGAGCGCGACGAGGAGCGCCCGCCGCGACGCGGGCAGCGCGTCCTCCACCCAGTAGCTCTCGTGGGACCCGAACGTGTGGCCGTGACCGTCCACGTTGTTCTTGCCCACCCGCACCTCGCCCCGGAAGCCCTGGCGCGCGAGGACCGCGTTCACGCCCTCGCAGAGCTCCTCGACCAGCGCGTCCTTGGCGAGCTCGCAGTGCAGGAGCGCGAAGGGATCGCGGCACTCGGGGCTCGCCACCTCGAGGAGCCCGTGCTCGTAGTGCTCGGGCGTCGCCTCGTAGTGGAAGGAGAAGCCGTTCTCGAGGAAGCGGCCCGACTTCGCGCGCAGGAGCGAGAGCGCGCGCGGCAGGCTCCGCACGCGCTCGCGCAGCGTCTGCTCGAAGAGCGCGTAGATCTGGAGGTTCGTGGGGCGCGGCGAGCCGCGCCAGCGCGGGTGGTAGATGAGCGCATACTCGGTCTCGATGCCGAAGACCCGCTCGCGCATGGATCACGCGAGCCCGAGCCGTACGAACTGATCGTCGGGAGCCTCGACCTCATGCAACGCCGCCCGCAGCTTCTCGGCGGCTTCGCGCTCCCGGGGCGTCCCGCACAGGTTCCGCTCCTCACCAGGGTCGTCGGCGAGGTCGTAGAGCTCGCTCCGGCTCGGCGTGCCGAGCGCCCAGTACGGCAGCAGATCCCCCGGGCGGAACGGCTGGCGCAGCACCGGCACCTTCGAGCCGGGCATGCGGTCGAGCGTGGCGCGCTCGTCGGGAGGCGGCAGCCGAAGCTGCGGCAGCCGCGGCACGGGCATCGTGGACCAGCGGTTCGACCAGAGCGAGAGGGGCTCGTTCGCGCCGACGGGGCCGCGGGCGTACTTGAGGCGCCCGTCCACGAGGTGCACCTCGCGCCCCCAGACGCCGCAGAGGAGCCAGTCGCGCACGCGCGTCGCCTCGCCTCGCACGAGGGGCAGGAGCGAGCGGCCGTGGGTGCGCTGCGGCACGCGCGCCCCGAAGAGCTCCGCGAGCGTCGCGAAGAGGTCCACGCTCGTGGTGAGCGCGTCGATGCTGCGGGGCTTCGCCCCGGGCCACGCGACGAGGAGGGGGATGTGCCCGAGCGGCTCGTAGACGGGCACGCCGGGCTTGCCGAAGAGGTCCTTCTCGCCGAGGTAGTGGCCGTGATCCGTGCACAGGAAGAGCGCAGTGTCGCGCCACAGGTCGAGGCGGTCGAACGCGTCGAGCACGCGCCCGAGCCAGTGGTCGATCATGGAGAGCTTTGCGCCGTAGCAGGCGCGGAGCTGCCGCGCCTGGCGCTCACTGAGCACGCCGTTCGCGACCCCCCGCTTCGTGTACGGCGGCCACACGAGATGCGGGCCCTCCCAGTCGGGATCGTAGCGGGACGCCCAGGGCTCCGGCGTGTCGAAGGGCTCGTGCGGATCGAACTCGTCCACGAACAGGAAGAAGCGCTCGTGATGGCGTGCGTTCTCCTCGAGCCAGCGCGCCGCGGCGGCCATGGTGCGCGGCCCGGGGAAGTCCGCTTCGCCGCGGAACCAGCCGCGGGAGTCGTCGTAGGGCATGGGGCCGCGGCCGAAGTCCGGGGCGCCCAGCCAGCTCGGGTCCGGGCGAGTCTTCCACGGATCGCTCTCGTGGCCGCGCTCGTAGGTCCACGCGGTGAAGTCGGTGTGGTAGTTCTCGCCGCCGGTCTCGAAGAGGTGGGGATGGTCGGTCACGAGCTGCGTCGTGACGCCCGACTCGCGCAGCGCCGCTGTGAGGGGCCGCTCCCAGAGCTCGATGGATCCCCAGGGCTTCCACAGGAAGTCGAGGGCGCCGCAGAGCAGGTCGTGGCGCGCGGGGATGCAGGGGAGCGAGCCCGCGTAGTGGTTCTCGAAGCGGAGCGCGCGGGCGGCCAGGCGATCGAGGTTCGGCGTCGCGAACTCACGACCGCCGTACGCCCCGAGCAGGTGGCGGTTCAAGCTGTCGAGGAGCACCACGACCGCGTGGCGGGGGATCGCGAGGGCGTCGGTGGGAGCGGAATCCATGGGGGCGTCGTATCCCCTATCATAGAATGCACGCACGGATGATTCGACCCATCGAGGACATGAGCTCCGTCCAGAACCCCGCAAACCCCGATCTCGCCGCCAGCTTCGCGCGCTACGTGTCCCACCGCGTGCCCGAGGCGACGGACGTGCGCGTCCTGCGCCTCGAGCGCATCCACGGCGGGGCTTCGCGCGAGACCTGGCGCGTGCACGTGGCGTTCGACGCGGGCGGCGAGCTGCAGGAGCGCGGCTTCGTCCTGCGCCGCGATCCCCCGGGCAGCCTGATCGAGACCGATCGCGCCACCGAGTTCCTGGCCTACCGCGCGTTCCAGGAGAGCGCGGTCCCGGTGCCCCGGGCCCTCTGGCTCGAGGAGGATCCGCGCTGGCTCGCGCGCCCGTTCTTCGTGATGGAGGAGGTGACCGGCTGCGAGTCGAGCCCGCAGGCGCTCCTCGCCCCTCCCCTCGCGGCGCACCTCGAGCACGTCGGCGAGCAGAAGTGGAGGATCCTGGGGGCCATCGCGCGCACGGACCCCGAGACGGCGGGGCTCGCTGCGCGCCTGGAGGCGGTGGCCCCCGACGCGTGCTGGCAGCGCGAGCTCGCCCGCTGGGAGCGCGTCCTCGACGAGGACGAGCTCTGCCCGCAGCCCATCGGGCGCGCGGCGATCCGCTGGCTGCGCCGCCACCCCCCGCCGCCCGCGCAGCGCATCTCGGTCGTGCACGGCGACTTCCGCACCGGGAACTTCCTCGTGTCGCCCGACGGAACGATCCGCGCGGTCCTCGACTGGGAGATGTGTCACCTCGGCGACCCGCTGGAGGACCTCGCCTGGTCGCTGAACCGCATCTGGCGCTGGGCGCGCGACGACCGCGCGGGCGGGCTCCTCCCGGTGCCGCGCGCCGTCGCGATCTGGGAGGAGGCGAGCGGCCTCCGCGCCGATCCCGCGGCGCTGCGCTGGTGGGAGCTCTTCGCGAGCGTGAAGGGGCTCGGCATCTGGGTGTCGAGCGCCAAGGAGTTCGCCGACGGAGCGAACCACGACCCCGTGCTCGCCTTCACGGGCTGGTGGCTCACGAACTCCCAGGACCGCGCGATCCTCGAGACGCTGGGGCGGCTCGCATGAAGCCCGACGTGGACCGCACCCTCCAGCTCCTCGCCCAGTCGCTGCTCCTCGAGCTCGGCCCCGGGCTCGCGAACGACTACGCGCAGAAGAGCGCACTCCTCGCGGCGCTGCTGCTCTCGAGCGCGGCGGAGGAGTGGGATCGCGCGGCGGAGCGCCGCGCCGAGGAGAACCGCGCGCTGCGCGAGCTCTTCCGCGCCGTGACGGAGCGAGGGGTCGAGGACGCGGCGCTGCGCGACCGGCTCGACGCCGCCGCGCGCGCCACGGACGCGAGCCTGCGCGTCTCGGAGCTGGAGCGCGCGAACGCGGAGCTTCGCGCGCTCCTGATCGAGCTCCACGCCCACGTGGAGGAGGTCGCCACGCCCGACGCACGCGAGATCGAGGCGCGCATCTGGGACGAGCTGCGCCGCTCGACGGAGCGGCGGCGGCTCTCGATGCAGCCGTTCTGAGGAGAGCGTCGCGTCGGTCCGGGCCGTCGCGCCGCCACCTCACCCCGCGCGGAACGCGGCGAGGGCCGCGCGCGCCACGGGCTCTCCCCACTCCTGCACGAAGTGACCCGCTTCCGGGAGCTCGAGGGGCGGGGGGCAGCCACGGATCGTGCTGCGCAGTTCCTCCATCACCGGCT
>DASRUS010000188.1:0-2357 GCA_035687825.1 Myxococcota bacterium
GGTTGCTCCCCCGCCTCCTCCAGCGACCCCGCCTCCTCCAGCGACCCCGCCTCCTCCAGCGACCCCGACTCCATCAGCGACCCGGACGCCGCCTCCGCCCGCGCGGCGAGCCCCGCTTCCGTCTGCGCGGCGAGCCCCGCCTCCGCCTGCGCGGCGGCGAGCATCGAGCACAGGTGCAGCGCCGCGTAGTAGTAGCCGGAGATGCCGAGCCCGACGATCTGCCCCTGGGTCGCGGGCGCGGTGACGCTCCGGCGCCGCCAGGGCTCCCGCGCGTGCACGTTCGAGATGTGCACCTCGATGATCGGGCAGGGGAGCGTCTTCAGACAGTCGTGGAGGGCACGGCTCGTGTGCGTGAACGCGCCCGGGTTCAGGATCACGCCCCGCGCCACCTGCCGGTGCTCTTGCAGGAAATCGAGGAGCGCCCCCTCCCAGTTGGACTGGAACGGCTTCACCTCCACGCCGTACGCGGCGCAGGTCTCGGCCACGACGCGCTCGACGTCGGCGAGCGTCTCGTGCCCGTACACCTCGGGCTCGCGCTCGCCGAGGAGGTTCAGGTTCGGGCCGTTGACGAGCAGGATCATCGCGTCTCCCCGATCTCCTTCACGGTCTCGTCCACCGCGCGCGAGTCGGCGGCGACGTCCCATTCCACCGTCCAGCTCCCGGCGCGGCCCCGCGGCAGGACCCACATCAGCCCGCCCGCGGTACGCTTCTTGTCATAACCCATCAGGCGCCGGGCCTGGCGGGCAATGTTCCGGGGCACGCGCACCGGGAGCCCGGCGGCTTCGATCGCCTCCTCGGCCGCGGCCACCGCCTCCCCGTCCACGCGCCCCATGACGCGAGCCAGCCTGAAGGCGAAGGCGAGCCCCACCGCCACCGCCTCGCCGTGCGTGTAACGGGCGAAGCCGCCCGCCGCCTCTACTCCGTGGCCGAAGGTGTGGCCGAGGTTGAGGAGCTTGCGCTCGCCCCTCTCCTTGGGGTCGCGGGCCACGACGTCGACCTTTATCTCGGCGCAGTCGGCGACGAGCGACGCTGGCGCCCTCCCCGCGCGCGCCGCGGCGGCGGTCCCTCGCAGGAGCGCCGGCCGGAGCAGCGCGTACTTCAGCACCTCGCCGAACCCGCTCCGCAGCTCGCGCGGCGGCAGCGTGGCGAGCGCGGCCGGGTCGGCCAGCACGGCCACCGGCGGGTGGAACGCGCCCACCGCGTTCTTCGCCAGCGGCAGGTTCACCGCCGTCTTCCCGCCCAGCGCCGCGTCCACCATGCCGAGCAGCGTCGTCGGCACGGCGGCCCACGCGACCCCGCGCATGAACGTGGCGGCGAGGAAACCCGCCGCGTCGGTGACCGCGCCCCCGCCCAGCGCCACCACCAGGCTGCGCCGCGTGGCGCCGGCGCGCAGGAGCCTCGACGCCGCGCGCTCCAGCACCGCCAGCGTCTTGCCGCGCTCGGCGTCGGGGAGCGAGTGCACGAGCGCGAGGTTGCCACCGCGCTCCAGCGCCCGGGCGGCGCGGCTCCCGAAGGGCGTCGCCAGGACGCGCGCGCAGGAGACGAGCGCCACGCAGTCGCGCCCGCGCGCCAGCTCCGAGAGCGCACCGGTCACCCCGGCGCCCACCCGCACCTCGTATGCGTGCTCCTCCTGCCGCGCGGCGATCGTCCGCATCGATCGCGCACCGGCGCGCGGCGGCCCTCGTTGCGCGGCGCCGGCGCCTGCACCGCCTCCCGCGGCCTCACTCATCGCCCCCATGCCACCTCCGCTGAATCCAAGGAATCCCCTCACGAGACTCTCGCGCAAAGGCGCCAAGCAGCCCCCCCCGAACCCCTCTTCTTTCTCTTTGCGCCTCTTTGCGCCTTTGCGCGAGCGCTTCTTCCAGGCGATCGGCCCCACTCATCTCAGAAGATCCACGATCCTTCTCGCCACCGCCTCGGCCGCGAGCGCGTCCACCTCGACCACGTGGTGCGCGCGCCGGTAGAGCGGCAACCGGCGCGCGGCCAGGCCCACCCACGCGGCCGCGAGCGGACGGCCCTCGCCGCGCCCGATCCGGCGCGCTGCCTCGGCCGCGGAGACGTCGAGGAAGACCACCCGTGCGATGGCGATCAGGCGCGCCGCGCTCGCCGGATCGCAGAAGGCGCCCCCGCCCAGGTCGACCACCAGCGGCCCGGCGAGCGAGGCCACCACAGCGCGCTCCAGCGCGCGGAATGCGGGCTCGCCGTCCTCGCGAAAGATGCGCGGGATCGGCTTCCCGACGCGGCGGACGATCTCCTCGTCCGTGGACACGACGCGGCGCGAGAGGAGCCGTCCGAGGCAGGCGGCGACCGTGGACTTCCCCGAGCCCATCATGCCCGCGAGGGCCAGCACCTCACCG
>DASRUS010000189.1:0-2455 GCA_035687825.1 Myxococcota bacterium
ATCTCGCGCTTCACGCGCACGCTCTCGACGCTGCTCGCGGGCGGCATCCCCATCGTGCGCGCCCTCGACGTCTCGAAGCACGTCGCGGCCAACGTGATCCTGGGCGACGCCGTGGACGCCGCGCGCACGAGCCTGACCGAGGGCGCGACCCTGGCCGCGCCGCTGCGCGCGAGCGGCGAGTTCCCGGCGCTGGTGGTGCACATGGTGGACGTGGGCGAGCGCAGCGGCGCGCTCGAAGCCATGCTCGCCAAGGTGGCCGACACCTACGACGAGCAGGTGGAGACGGCGGTGACCCGGCTGACCGCGCTCCTCGAGCCGCTCCTGATCATGTTCATGGTGGGGATCGTGCTGGTCATCATCTTCGCCACGCTGGCTCCCCTGCTCCAGATCACGAGCTCTCTACAGCGATAGGAGGGACGACGATGCGAACTCCCGAGCCGCTCCCGGGGTGCGGAGAGGCGACGAAGACGCGGGCCCGCGCCGGGCCGGACCGCGCGGGCTTCACCCTGATCGAGATCATGGCGGTGGTGCTCATCATCGGGCTGCTCGGCACGATCGTGGGCGCCGTGGTCTTCTCCCAGGTGGACCGCGCCCGCGTCACCACGGCGACCACGCAGATCCGCCAGCTCGAGGCGGCCCTCGACTTCTACCGGATGGACAACGGCCGCTACCCGACCAGCGAGCAGGGGCTCGAGTCGCTGGTGGGCAAGCCCTCCATCGCCCCCGAGCCGCGCTACTACCGGCCCGAGGGCTACCTCCAGGGCGGGCGGCTGCCCCCGGACCCCTGGGGCGAGGCCTACCAGTACGTGGCGCCCGGCACGCACAACCCCCACGCCTTCGACCTCTGGTCCCTCGGCGCCGACAGCAAGCCCGGCGGCGAGGGCACCGACGCCGACGTCGGCAACTGGGTGGAGGAAGAGACTTCGTGACGGTTCTCCAGCCGCGGCCGGATCGGGGCGAACGGGCGTTCACGCTGCTCGAGCTGATCGCGGTGGTGCTGATCATCGGGCTCGTGGCGGGGCTCGCGGTGCCCAACCTGGGGCTCTTGGGGGAGCAGCGGCTGCGCGACGAGGCGCGGCGCCTGGCCGCGGAGCTCGAGCTCGCGCGCCAGCGCAGCGTGGTGACCGGCGTCCGACACCGGATGGTGTTGGATCTCGACGAATCGCTCTACTGGACCGAGTGGGAGGTGCCCGAGGAGGAGCCGGCCCCCCCCGCCGGCCCGGGCTCCGACCGCCCGCCGCCCCTCTCCCCCCCCGAGCGCGCGCAGAGCGCCTTCGTGCCGCGCCCCGATCCGTCCGGGCGGGGCTGGCGGCTCGACGAGGACGTCGTCTTCGGCGGCGTCGAGATCGATTCCGGGGTCGTGGAGCGCGGGCGCCTGAGCCTCGCCTTCGAGTCCGACGGCACCACGGAAGCCATCCGCATCGTGCTCGCGCGGCCGGACGGGCGCGCCCTCGCCCTGGTGGTGCGGCCCCTTGCGGAAGCGGTGCGCATCGTGGACGAGACGGGCTAGTGCGCCCCGCGAGCGCGCGCGCCGCGGCGGCGGCCCACGCGGCCTTCACCCTCCTCGAGGTGCTCGTGGCGGTGGGGGTGCTGGGCCTCCTCTACACCGTGCTGGCGGGCATCGCCATGCAGGGGCTCCGCGCCGAGGGCGAGAGCGGGCGCGAGCTGCGGGCGTCGCTCCTCGCGGACGGCGCCCTCGCGGAGCTCGAGACGAGCGGCGACTTCCGCGTCGCTCCGCCCGTGGAGCGGGAAGAGGAGGATTTCGTGGTGACGGTGGAGGTGGCGCCGTTCGAGCTCGAGCTCCCCGCCTCGCGCCGGCGTGAGCGGGGAGAGCGCGCGAAGGAGCCGACCGTGAGCCTGATCCATGGCGGCCCTGGATCGCCGGCCTCGCCGCTGCGGCGCATCGAGGTGACCGTGAGCTGGAGCGAAGGCGTCTTCGAGCGCGAGGTGCGCCGCACGAGCTTTGCCCTCGACCCGGAGGCCGCGGCTCCGATCCTGGAGAGCCTCGCCGCGAGCCAGGAGGCGCGGGAGCAGGCCGACGACGACGAGCCGGAGGATGCGCCGCAGCAGCCCTCCGCCCGCGACGAGGGCACACCCCGGCCGGGAGGCGAGGAGTGAGCGACCCCCGCGCGCAGCGAGGCGACGCGGGCTTCACCCTCCTCGAGCTGATGGCCGTCGTGCTCCTCACCGGAATCGTCCTCGGCGCCGCCGCCGACTCCTACCTCGACCTCTCGGGTGCGAGCCGGGTCGCGGTGGAGAGCTCCCGCGAGGCGCGCGAGGCGGTGGGCATCCTCGACCGCATGGCGCGCGACCTCGAGGGCGCCGTCCTGGTCGTGAAGCCCGAGGGGGACGAGCGGCTCGGACACCCGTGGCTGTTCTACGCCGAGGCCGACAGCGAGGCGGAGGGCGCGCGGCGCCTCAAGTTCGTGACGCGCAGCCACCGCCCGCGCGCGAG